>CAZQYT010000001.1:0-3750 GCA_964597475.1 uncultured bacterium
CCAATTTTAATTAATCAATGGGCAAATGTTGTACGCTGGGAAATGCGTACTCGTCTTTTTTTACGAACAAGTGAATTCCTTTGGCAAGAAGGGCATACTGCACATGCATCAGAAAAAGAAGCTAGACAAGAAGCAACGGATATTTTAAAAATTTATAAAAATGTGTCTGAAAAAATTCTAGCAATGCCCGTTCTAACAGGTTTAAAATCTGACTCTGAACGTTTTGCTGGAGCTGTTGATACATATTGTATTGAAGCCATGATGGGTGATAAACGTGCACTGCAAGCAGGGACATCACACTATCTGGGACAAAATTTTGCTAAAGCATTTGATGTAAAATTCCAAAATGAAAAAAATGAAGAAGAATTAGTATATGCAACCAGTTGGGGTGTTAGTACT
Source organism: uncultured bacterium (assembly GCA_964597475.1). Classification (GTDB taxonomy): domain Bacteria; phylum Fidelibacterota; class Marinisomatia; order SCGC-AAA003-L08; family D37C17; genus JAYZCM01. The sequence goes on from CAZQYT010000001.1 coordinate 400, forward strand.
AGACTTGTGGGTGCGCTCATTATGGTTCATGGAGATGATAAAGGATTACGTTTGCCACCTAAAATTGCTCCTGTACAAATCATAATTATACCAATAAGTAAAAATGAAGATGATTTAAATGAAATAAAAAAATTTTTAAATCCATTTATAAAGGAACTCAATAATAGCAATGTGCGATTTAAAATAGATGAAAGATTAACTGTAACTCCAGGCTATAAATTTAATGAATGGGAAATGAAAGGAGTTCCTATTCGAGTTGAAGTTGGACCTCGGGATATGAAGGAAAAATCAATTATGTATGCAAGAAGAGATACAAATCAAAAAAACTCTTGTAAAATAAAAATTGCAGCAACTAATTTGACATTATTACTAAATGAAATTCAAAATAATATGTATGATCAGGCATATAATTTTATGCATGAAAATACCTATACAGTTGACTCTTATGAACAATTTAAATCAACTGTTAAAAAGGGAGGTTTTATTAAATGTGGCTGGGATGGGAAAGCACAAACAGAAGCTGCCATAAAATTAGAAACTAAAGCAACAATTCGCTGCATACTATCTGAAAATAATACAATAAAATGCATATATTCAAATCAATCTGCCAAATATGAAGTAATATATGCCAAAGCGTACTAAAATAAATTCTACTTTATGTAAATGATAATTTCTACCCATGCCATAGTTTTAAAAACAATCAAATATAGTGATAGTAGCCTTATTTGTCGATTGTTCACAAAAGATCATGGTAAAATAGTAGTTATGGCAAAAGGAGCTTGGAGGCCTAAAAATACTTCTGGTGCAATATTAGAGCCCATGAATCATATATATGTAGAATATTATCATAAAAAAAATAGAGACATACAAATTTTAAAAAATGTATCACTAAATAATTCATTACACATAGTAAGATCACATTTATCTAAAATTGTTCTCGGCCAAATAATCATAGAATCTCTTGATAAAACTACACTACAAAATAATCCGATGCCTATATTATATAGATTAACATGGAAAGTATTAAATAAAATAAATGAAAATAATGTTAATTTTTGGATTGCCTTCTCTTTTTATTTATATCATTTGGCTGTCAGGTTGGGCTTTATGCCAAATACAAATTCTTGTAGAAATTGTCAAATGAAACTACAAAATGCAAATATTGATCTTTTTTTTGGAGAATTAGTGTGCAATAATTGTGTCGGACAAAATAAATTAATAATAAATAATAAAAGTTTACAATTATTACAAAATATTACAATGATACATTTAGATGAAATAGAAAATGAAATGTCATTATCTAATGAAATGATTTCTATAATAAAATTTCTAAAAATTTTTAACTCAATGCATTTAGTTGGAATGAATAAAGTTCGTTCTTTGCATTTAATGGAAAAAATAATCTTATAATTATTATGCGTTACCAATATACGAGCTCAGGCTTTAAAAATAATTTTTCAACTCCATTTAATATCACGAATGGTATAAAAAAAATAATCTTTATTAATATAATCATATTCATTTTAACTGAAGTTTTAGGGCAAAGAAGTTCATTTTTTATGATGTTTGGCCTCGTGCCACACAGTATAACAAATGAATTTAAACTATGGCAAATTTTCACTTATATGTTTATGCATGGAGGCATTTTACATATTTTATTTAATATGTTTATTTTATGGGTATTTGGAAAAGATCTCGAAATTGAATGGGGGGAAAATAATTTTTTTATTTTCTATTTAATATGTGGAATGGGTGCAGGCTTAGTTACTTATTTATTCAACATTCATTCATTTAATCCCGTTGTTGGTGCAAGTGGTGCAATTTATGGTCTTTTAGCAGCGTATGGTTTATCTTATCCAAATAGAATTATATATTTTTATTTTTATTTTCCATTAAAAGTTAAATATGCAATATTAGGGTTAGGATTCATTTCTTTATTTGCTTCTTTTTCATCAATTGCTTCTAGTATTAGTCATATAACTCATTTATCAGGTATGTTAATAGCAGTATTATATATGATTATAATACAAAATAAAAATATTTTACATTTATGGTTTTTAAAATTAAAAATGAGATCTATGCATAAAAAGATAGTTATTAAAAAAAATAATACTGAAAATATAAAAAATGAAGTAAATCAAATATTAGATAAAATAAATGATGAAGGGTGGGAAAGTCTTAGTTCTCAAGAAGAAAAATTTTTAACTAATTATAGTAAAAAAAATTACAATAAAAAAATACCTAACTAATTTTTCATCTCATTAATGTTTCTTACTTTATATGTTTTAGCATATTATATTTTTTAAAATCAATTAGTATTTTTATTAATAAAATCTTTAATTATTAATTTTATAGAAGAAAAATCTTCATAAAATCCACATGAAAATTTATTATTTCCATTAATCATTGCAGATAAACATTTATTATTATTTTTTTTACATAAACATAATATTGGTTTATTTAATGATTCGGCAATTCCTAATTCATATCCTACTCCTAATGATGGCGTACTAACTTCTGCTATTATAAGATTGGCAGATATAAGCCACTCCATATCCCGATTAAATATAAATTCATCTGAATTTATTCTTTCACCAATTTGAGTTAAGTTTTCATTCCCCACATGCTCTGTCAATACTTCACCATAGCCTGAAATAAAATTTATTATCTCTTTATATAATTTAACATCCTCTCTTCCGCCCCTTATTGATCCTGCAAAATAGATTTTCATAGATGAAATATTAATTAATATTTCGTAATTTAAAGCAAACTTTTTTTAAAAAAGATAAATAAAATTTCATAACGTACAGAAAATATATGGTTATATTAGCATTACTATCAATAGTATGCACTTTTATTAATGTAAAAGCATATGATGAAAAAAAATTAGTGATTTATATTATATGAATAATATCCCTTTATTTAATATATAATAATAAATGGATATTTTTTTGAAAAATATTAATCAAATAAATGATTACATAAAATATGATAAATAATAATTTCATATTTAATATGAAAAAAAATGTGCGATGTATTGTTACTCGTGGAAAACTTCAAGAAAGTGAACATTTGATCCATTGTTTAATTATAAATGAAAATGAAAAAATAATTTTTGAAAGTGGCAATATTAATACACCCTACTGTCTTCGCTCTACATTAAAACCATTTCAATGTGCAGCCTCATTACATTTAAAAACAGATAAAAAATTTCAATTTACAAATAAAGAAATTGCCATCACCTGCGCTTCTCATCATGGAGAAATAATGCATATAAAAACAATAAAATCTATTTTACATATATTAAATCTTAATGCTTCTGATTTAGAATGTGGTTTTCATTTCCCATTA
>CAZQYT010000001.1:3760-6956 GCA_964597475.1 uncultured bacterium
CTCTTCTAATAAATTAAAAAAGACTAATATTTATAATAATTGTTCAGGAAAGCATGCTGGATTATTGGCTTTAATAATAAACATGGGCTTAAGTACTAAAAATTACATTGATCATAAACATCCAATTCATAAATATATAAATGATTATATACAAAATCAAGCCAATCAAAAACCTGACTGTTTTTCAATAGATGGGTGCAGCTTACCTACACCTTTTTATAGTTTAAAAACATTAGCGAAATTATATATGAAATTAATGGTTTCTGAAAAAAATTCTATTTTATTCAGGGTAAAAAATTCTATGATGCAATACCCCGAAATGATATCTGGGAAAAAAGGATTTGATACATTTTTTATGAATCAATTCCCTTACAAATCAATATCAAAAGGCGGGGCCGAAGGAATGCAAGCGCTAGCATTAAACACAAAAAAATATGGAAATATTTCACTTGCATTAAAGGTATCTGATGGTAACCACAGAGGAAATTATATCTCTTGTATAAAAGTACTAAAATATATTGACGCAATTAATCAAAATGATGAAAAGTCATTATTAAATTTTATTAATGAAAAACAAACCAATCTTAATAATATTACAATTGGTAATCTTATTTGTGAAATTTCTAATTAGAAAATAATTTGATTATAGAAGAATCAAGGGGGCTAATATTTGAAGGAAAATAATTAATTAATTTCCCCTCTCTATTGATTACATATTTATAAAAATTCCATTTTGGAGATTTATTATTCCAACCATTCTTATTTGCTGTTGACAGCCATTCATAAATAGGATGTTTATTTTTACCTGTAACATGTATTTTCTCAAACATTTGAAAAGTAATACCATAATTTCGTTGACAAAATAATTTTATTTGCTCATTACTTCCTGGCTCTTGCCATAAAAAATCATTTGAAGGAAATCCTAAAACAATTAATGTTGAATCATAAGAGGAATATAACTTTTCTAACTCTGAATATTGTTCTGTGTACCTGCATTTTGATGCTACATTAACAATCAATATCATTTTATCAATATATTGATTCATTGTTATCGTATCACCTTCAATTGTTACTGCATTTAAATTATAGAAATTATTATTCTTTTCGCAGAAGCAAAATGAAAATAAACAAATAAATAATATGAGAAATAAGGAACTTTTCATTTAATATTTAATCATTAGTTATAAATAATAATAGAATTATAAATTGAAAAGTAAGTAAATAAATAAATAAAATGAAAATACTAAAAAATAAAGACAAATTATGGCTAATAACTTTACCACAAATTTGTTTATATATATTCCTTTTTCTACAAATTATTGCTATGCTTTTCTATTCAGGAGGTTCATATTTTAACCCAGAAAACTCCACTTATTCCTTAACAAGAAATTTTTTAAGCGATCTTGGTAGATATAAAGCTTTTTCAAATGAACATAATTTTCTTTCATCTCAATTATTCAATATGTCATTAATTATGGCTGGATCAATTTTCATAATGTTTTACCATAAATTATCAATTATATTTGTATCATACAAGTATAATTTGGCAAAAATAGGGTCAATTTTTGGAATTCTCGGAGGAATTTCACTTATAATGGTAGGGCTAACCCCTTCTGACTTATATTTTTCACTCCATGTAATTAGCGCTAAATGGATTTTTCGCTTTTTTCTTCTTACAGCATTGACATACTCATATCTTATATGTTTTTCAAAAATATTAAATTATAAATATGCCTTGGGATACATAATTTTTGCAATTTCAATATTATTGTATATATTAATTTCAGAATTGGGCCCAAGCCCAAAAACAAGTGAATTTTCCCTTACAATTCAAGTTGTTTCACAAAAAATTATATTAATCATTATGATTTTATCAGTATACTGGCAAACCAAGGGAATACAAAAAATATTATTATGAACGCTCCCATAATAATGGATGGCGCCATGGGCTCTGAATTAATAAAAAGAGGTGTTGATTTACCTAATCATATTTGGTCAGCACATGCTAATATAAATTTTCCAAATCTTGTAAAAAACATCCATGCAGATTATATAAAAGCTGGCTCTAAAATAATTGTAGCAAATACATTTAGAACAACTCCTAGAGCATTTAAAAAAACTGGGCTATCACTTAAAAGCGCCACTAAACAAGCATATGATTCATTAACCCAGGCAATACAATTAGCAAAAGAAGCAAGCAATGATAACATAACTATTTTAGGCTCAATAGCACCCCTCGAAGATTGCTATAAACCAGAACTATTTCCAGGTAAAAAAATTGCTGAAAATGAATTTGAATTAATTATTGATTGGTTAATAGATAATAACGTGGATGGCATCATACTTGAAACAATGAATAATCTCGATGAAACACAAACCATACTAAACATATTAAGTCATCATAGTGTCCCTACATATGTAAGCCATTACTTAGCCCCTTCAAAGTCTTTATCATTCACTAATCAAATTAATAATATTATTACATTATCAAAAAATTATGATATTTATGCTTTATTATTTAATTGTATGCCCATCAATAGAATGAATAAAATTGTAAATCATGCGCTTAATGAATTTCAAGGATTATGGGGCCTTTATCCTAATCTGGGAATTGGCGATCCCGCTCCAGATGGAAAAATAATTAATACAATATCTAATGAGAAATTTTTAAAATTAATTGACAAAAGTATAAATAAAGGTGCACAAATAATTGGTGCATGTTGTGGCTCATCTCCTAAACATATTAAATTATTAAAAAATATATATAATGCTTAAAATTATTAAAATTTTTATTGGAATTATATTGGTTATCATTGGCCTTATAGGTGGGTTAATACCTATTTTTCAAGGTTGGCTATTTGGAATACCAGGACTTATAATTTTATCCCAATATTTTCCTCCTATAAAAAAACTATTAAATTGGGCTAAAAAAAAAGCAAGCTTTAAAGAAAATCATTTACATTAAATTTTAATTAAAATCAATAATTTAATGTAAATTTTCGTTTAATTGCGGAGAATTTTCTACCTTTTATTATTATATGTCTGACTTTGTACACCTACATAATCATTCGGATTTTTCCCTTCAAGATGGGGCGCAAACAGTGGAAATGTTATGTAATAGATGTGATGATCTGGGAATGTCCACCATTGCTCTTACTGAACATGGAAATTTATTTTCCATGTTGCCTTTTTATAA
>CAZQYT010000001.1:6967-28582 GCA_964597475.1 uncultured bacterium
GGAAAAAAGGATTAAAGCCCATATTGGGTTGTGAAGTATATGTTGCAGTAAATAATCATAAAGAAAAAAAACAAATTTCTACTTCTACAGGCAAAAAATGGGGCTATCACCATTTAGTTTTGCTTGTTCAAAATCAAGTGGGATATAAAAATTTAATAAAATTAATATCAATAGGATATTTAGATGGTTTTTATTACAGACCAAGAATAGATAAAGGCTTATTAAAACAATATAATGAAGGTTTGATTTGTACATCTGGCTGTCTAGCTGGTGAAGTAACAAATTTTGCTTCTCAAGGAGACTATGAAAATGCAAAAAAGGCTGCGCTTGAATATGCTGAAATTTTTCCTGACCGCTTTTATTTAGAATTACAAAATCATGGAATACCTGAAGAAGCTAAAGCAAGAGAGATCTTAATTAAATTATCTAAAGATTTAAATATTCCACTTGTTGCCACCAATGATTGTCATTATTCCATGAAAGATCACTGGGAGGCCCATGATGTTCTTTTTTGTCTAGGTACAGATAAAATTCGTACCGACACCAATCGTGTTCAATATGAACCAGAACAGTTTTATATTAAATCTGTTGATGAAATGATTGAACTTTTTCCAAATGTTCCCAATGCTTTGGAAAATACAATAAAAATTGCTGAAAGTTGTGATGTTGAAATTAAAATGGGTGAATATCATTTGCCAGCATTTCCAATACCAAATATTTCAAAAAATTTAAGCCCAGATGAATATTTAAAAAAATTATGCATTAAAGGCTTAAATGAAAAATATAATCATATTAGTCTTGAAATAAATCAAAGATTAGAATTTGAATTAAATGTGATAAAAAAAATGGGATTTGCAGGATACTTTTTAATCACTCAAGATTTTGTTAAATATGCTAAAGATAACAATATACCTGTAGGGCCTGGTAGAGGTAGCGCAGCAGGATCGTTGGTTGCATACTGTACAGGAATTACTAATGTAGATCCTATAAAATATAATCTTCTTTTTGAACGATTTTTAAACCCAGAAAGAATTACCATGCCTGATATCGATATTGATTTTTGCATTGAAGGCAGAGAAAAAGTAATTGAATACATAAAAGGACAATATGGACATGATTCTGTTGCCCAGATAATCACCTTTGGCACAATGAAAGCAAAATCAGTCTTAAGAGATGTGGGAAGAGTATTAGGACTTAGCTATGGTGAAGTTGACAAAATAGCTAAAATGGTACCTAATGAATTGAAAATGACATTAGAAAAAGCAGAGAAAATGAATCCCGATCTTAAAAAGATAGAAACTCTTGATGATACTCATAAAGATTTAATGAATTTTTCTAAAGTCTTGGAGGGTATGCATAGACACGCATCTACACATGCAGCAGGCGTAGTTATTACCCCAGGGCCATTAACAGACTATGTTCCTTTATTTAAAAATCCATCAACTGGGGATATAGCTACTCAAGTAGATATGAATTCTTTAGAAGATTTAGGAATATTAAAAATGGATTTTCTTGGATTAAGAAATCTAACTGTTATTGATAAAACAATTAAAATGGTTAGAAAAAACCATAATGAAATTATAGAAATTGAAAAAATTCCTCTTGATGATACAAAAGTTTATAAAATGTTTTCTGACGCAAAAACAACTGGAATTTTTCAATTTGAATCAGATGGAATGCGTGAACATCTTAAAAATTTAAAACCAACTTCCATAAAAGATCTAATTGCCATGAATGCTCTATATAGGCCTGGCCCTATGGCCAACATCCCTAAATTCATATCTAGAAAGAATGGTAAAACTCCAATTAACTATATTCATTCATCTCTAGAGCCAATTTTAAAAGAAACCTACGGAATTATTGTATACCAAGAACAAGTTATGCAAATAAGTCAAATAATTGGTGATTTTAGTTTGGCTCAAGGAGATATGCTTAGAAGGGCCATGGGGAAAAAGAAAGCTAAATTAATGGCTGCATTTAAGGTAGACTTTGTTGAAGGAGCAACTAAAAACAAAATCGATAAAAAATTAGCTGTTGAAATTTTTGATCTATTAGAAAAATTTGCCCAATATGGTTTTAATAAAAGTCATTCAACCGCCTATGCCTTGGTGGCATATCAAACTGCATGGCTTAAAACACATTTTCCTGCAGAATTTTTTGCTGCTAACCTATCCTCTGAAATGTTTAATACTGACAGGGTTGTTTCTCTTCTTTCATCAGCAAAACGAAATAATCTTACCATCCTACCTCCAAATGTAAATACATCATATTCTGATTTTAGAGCATTAGACAAACAACATATTGCATATGGTCTTGCAGCAGTTAAAAACATAGGGTCAAAAGCAGCAGATGTTTTATCTGATCATCGTGAAAAATCAGGAAAATATTCAAATATTTTTGAACTTTCTTCTATTGATTCCCATACAATTAATCGTAAAGTACTTGAAAGCCTAATTTGCTCAGGATCATGTGATGATATACATAATAACAGAGCACAATTGTTTGAAAATATAGAAATAATCATTAAGTGGGGACAAAAAAAATCTATGGAATTTGCCTCTGGTCAAGAAAATTTATTTGTGGCAGGTGATTCAAAACATGGGGCATCTTATCCTGATTTTACTGAAATAAATAATTGGACTGAAGATGAATGCTTAAAAAAAGAAAAGGAAATATTAGGATTTTATCTATCTGGAAACCCTCTTGAAAAATATCAAATAGATATAAATGAATTTGCAAATATAAACTTAGATAAAATTCCTGAAAAAAAACCTAAAAAAATAAAACTTGGTGGAATTATACAAAAAATTAATAAACGATATGATAAAAGAAATAGGCAGTGGGCAATAATAGAGCTACATGGAGCAATTGGTAAAGCAGATGTTTTTGTTTTTAGTGATACTTTTGAAAAATACAATGATCTTTTACTGGAAGATGAATGTATTTTTATTTCAGGATCACCATCAAATAGAGACGATGAAGATGATTCCTTAAAAATGATAGCTGAAAATATCTATCATTTATCTAATATTAGAAAATTACTTAGCCAATCCGTCAATATTGTAATAAGCTCAGATCAAATTGAAGGAAGATTATTAGATGAATTAATGCTTTTATCAAATGATAATATTGGAAAATGTAAATTATATATATATTTAAAATCAGAAAATGGCGGAGTGCAAAAAATTAGATCAAATAAATTAAAAGTAAATACAAAGATTGAATTCATTAACAAAATACGAGAACTTTTTGGCAAAAAAAATGTTTGGATCAATTAAAAACCTCTTATGAAAGCTGTTCTTGCTAGAGTAACATCTGCATCTGTAACTGTTAAAAAAAAAATGATTGGTAAAATTGATCATGGATTATTAATTTTTTTAGGAATTCAAAAAGGAGATGAAAATAAAGATATTAAAAAGTTAGTAAATAAAATTCTTTTATTAAGAATTTTTAATGATGAAAAAGGTATGAATAAATCAATTGAAGATGTTTCGGGGGAAGCATTAATTATTAGCCAGTTTACTTTATGCGCAAATACTAAAAAAGGTCGAAGGCCAAATTTTAGTGATGCTGAAAAACCTTCAATTGCAATTCAAATGTATGAAAAATTTTGTGACACAATAAATAAAAATATTCCCATTCAAACTGGTCAATTTGGTGCTCACATGGAAATAAACTCAACTAATGATGGCCCAGTTACAATAATTTTAGATACTAAAGATTAATTAATATGGATTTTAAATGAATAAAAAAATTCGGATCATAATGGCAAAACCTGGCCTAGATGGTCATGATAGAGGCATAAAAATTTTAGCAAGAGCATATAGAGATGCTGGCATGGAGGTCATTTATTTAGGTTTGCGTCAAACTCCTGAAATGATTGTCAATGCTGCTGTTGAAGAAGATGCAAATGTAATTGCTCTTTCTATATTAAGTGGCGCACATATGACAATTTTTACTAACGTTTGCTCTTTAATGAAAGAAGCTGGATTAACTAATGTGTTATTAACTGGTGGAGGAATAATTTCCAAGGAAGATATGCATGAATTATCTGAACTTGGTGTTGGTAAATTATTTGGCCCAGGAACTCCTGTTCAAGAAACTATTGATTACATTGAAAATTGGATAAATGAAAACAGCAACTAAAGTTCTAAAAGAAAAGCGTGAAAAAGCCAAATTAGGTGGGGGAAAGGCTCGAATTAAAAAACAACATGATAAAGGCAAACTATCAGCACGTGAAAGAATAGAAATATTATTAGATAAAGATAGTTTTATTGAAATAGACATGTTCGTTCGTCATCGTTGTCATGATTTTAATATGGAAAAAGAAAAAATTTTAACAGATGGCGTTATCACAGGACATGGAAAAATTAATGGTAGACAAGTTGTAGTATTTTCACAAGATTTTACAATTTTTGGAGGATCATTATCAGAAGCGTGTGCAGAAAAAATTTGTAAAATAATGGATATGGCCATGAAAATTGGAGTGCCTATTATTGGTATTAATGACTCCGGGGGTGCACGAATTCAAGAGGGTGTTGTTAGTTTGGGTGGATATGCTGATATATTTTTAAAAAATACATTGGCCTCTGGCGTAGTTCCGCAAATTTCTGCCATCTTAGGACCATGTGCTGGTGGCGCAGTATATTCTCCCGCCATCACTGATTTTATATTTATGGCAAATAATACTAGTCATATGTTTGTTACTGGCCCAAATGTTGTTAAAACTGTAACTCATGAAAATGTTTCAATGGAAGATTTGGGTGGCGCCAAAACACATTCTACAAAATCTGGAGTTTCACATTTCATCCATGATAATGAATTAGAGGTTCTAGAAAATATTCGCAAATTATTATCCTATGTGCCATTAAACAATTTAGATGATCCCCCCTGTATTAAATATGACCATTCAATGGCACCAAACGAATCTATTTTAAATGATATTATTCCTAAGGATTCTAATAAACCTTATGATATGCATAACATTATTTTAAACATAATAGATAAAAATAGTTTTTTTGAAGTAAGTATGAATTTTGCATGTAATATCATTATTGGTTTTGCTAGATTAAAAGGCGCTTCAATTGGAGTCATTGCAAATCAGCCACAACATTTGGCGGGGGTTTTAGATATAGATGCCTCTGTTAAAGCTGCTAGATTTATTAGATTTTGTGATGCTTTTAATATTCCATTAATTACTTTTGAAGATGTTCCTGGATTTTTGCCTGGAACAGAGCAAGAATGGAATGGAATAATAAGAAATGGTGCTAAACTTCTTTATGCTTATGCTGAAGCAACGGTTCCGAAAATTACAGTCATAACAAGAAAAGCATATGGAGGTGCATATGATGTTATGGCATCCAAACATATTCGAGGTGATTTTAATTTTGCATGGCCAAATGCTGAAATTGCCGTTATGGGTCCAATGGGGGCTGTGGAAATAATTTTTAAATCTGAAATTGCATCTACCAAAAAACGAAAAGAAAAAACAAACCAATTAATTAACACATATAAAGAAAAATTTTCTAATCCCTATATTGCAGCAGAAAGAGGATATATTGATGATGTAATATTGCCAAAAGAAACACGATCTCGCTTAATAAGTTGTTTAGAAATTTTAAAAACAAAAGTTGATAAAAACCCCAAGAAAAAACATGGTAATATACCTTTATAATTTTTTAAATAATTATGTATAATAAACAAGACTTGGAAAAAAAATTTGCTAATGATTTTGGCTCTCCATATTTTCCTATTTTAGCAGAATTCTATATGAATGAAGGAGATTTATTACGCGCCAAACAAGTTTGTAAGCTTGGCTTAAGCCATGACCAACATAACGCTGTTGGAAAAATAATTTTAGCAAAAATTGCAATGGTAGAAGAAAAACCAACAATAGCTGAAAAATGGTTAAAGAAAGCTATAAATAATGATGCAAGTAATTTTTTAGCTCTTAGAATGCTAATACGCATTGAATTTATTTTAAAAAGGAAACATCAAACTATTATTGAATACATCAATATGATATTACACTTTTTGCCAAATGATGTAGAGGCTAATGAATGGTTAAAAAAAATCTCATCAATAAACACAAATAATAAAAAAGAGGTTGTTAAAAAAATTACTTCTAAAAAAATTATTAAATCTTCCTCTATTCCTAAAAAATATGAAATTACCAATACTATGGCAACCTTTACAATGTTAGAAGTATTAAAAAAACAAAAATCATACCAACAGGCTTTATTAGTTCTTAACTTTTTAGAACAAAAAAAAACAGATTTGCCGCGAATAAAAAAAGAAAGGGAATTAATTAATTCTCTAATTAAAAAAAACTCTTCTTTAAAAACATAAATTTTTCTGAAAACAATTAATAATAAAAATATTTATGATGATGGCATCTTATATGATGATATTCATTGGTGGAAAAAAAATGACATGCAATTTTGGTCAAATATGATAATTGAAAAAAATGCGGAATCAGTTTTAGAGCTTGCTTGCGGAACTGGTAGGTTGGCGAATGTATTTTTACGTGAAAATGCTCATTATACTGGTATAGATATTATTCCTCATTTTTTAAAAATAGCAAAAAAAAAGATAAATCCTTATTTCCAAAAAGCAACTTTTATTCATGAAAATATTACAAAATTTAATTTTAATAAAAAATATGATCTAATTTTAATTGCATTTAATTCTTTTTTACATTTATTAACAAATGAAGAGATTGATCAAAGTTTAAATCAAATAAAATTACACATGCATGATCAAACACATTTTATAATTGATATTTTTATTCCTAACCCGCTTTTTTTATATAAACCGAAAAATTATAAATCAAAAGTTTTAGAATTTTTCGATTCCAAAAAAAAAGAATTAGTTTATATTGAAGAAATTAATGATTATGATCCAGCTACTGATATAAATAAAATAACTTGGTTTTTTTCAACCAAAAATGAACTCAATTATGATAAAAGACATTTTTCCATGAGAATGCTCTTTCCTTCAACAATTAATTCAATCTTAATTGATCATGGTTTTAAAATATGTAGTGTTTGGGGGGATTATAATAAAGCCAAATTAAATGAAGGCAGTAAATTGCAGATATATGATCTAATGTTAAATTCTAATTCATAAATGAATTTTATAATATATTTATTATTATTCTCTATTTTATTATGTGAAAATAATCATCCTGTAATTTTAATACACGGTTTTTTAGGGTGGGGTAGAAATGAAATGCCAGGCTATTATTATTGGGGCGGACATACTGATCTAGAATCTATGTTGAAAGAGGCCGGACATGAAGTATACTCTATCTCTGTTGGGCCAATTTCATCTAACCATGATAGAGCAATTGAGGCATTTTATCAAATTAAAGGCGGGCAATTAGATTATGGCCTGATCAGATCTGATTCATTAGGTATTATTCAAAAGCCTACCCAAAAAAAATATAATGGATTATATCCAAACTGGAATAATGAAAACCCAATTCATATAATAGGACATAGTCAGGGAGGTCAAACAGCAAAACAATTAGAATTATTATTAAAAGAAATCCATCAAAATGAAACTTCTTTACTGTTATCAAAAAAATTGACTGGTTGGATTAAAAGCATAACAACTATTTCTACACCACATAATGGAAGTACACTAGTGCCCGTTATAGTTGATATGTTTCCATTTTTACTAGATTTAGCGCCCTGGGTTGCAGGAATAGATATAAAAACAATAAAAGAAATTTATAATTTTGATCTTGATCACTGGGGCATACAAAGACAGGATAATGAATCGTTGTTTAAATATTATAAAAGAATTGGAAATTCTCCATTGGCTAATTCAAAAAATTTATGTTTATGGGATCTTTCATTAGATGGAGCAAATGAGTTTAATAAAAAATATGAAATGGATGAAAATGTTTACTATTTTTCATTTGCAACTTCTGCAAGCATACAAAAAAAACATAGTTTATATCATAAACCAAATAAAAAAATGTCCTTACATCTCAGGCCGACATCTAGAATGATTGGTAAATATAAAAATTCTATTGATTCATCCTGGTATGAAAATGATGGTATCTGTAATACTATTTCAATGTACGGCCCTTTAAATAAAAAAATCATCACATATACTGGCACACCTAAAAAAGCGGTGTGGCAAAAAATGAAAAAAATAAATATGGATCATCAGGCAGTTATTGGACATATGTCAAACAAAAAAAGTACCAAAAAAATATTTGTATTATACAATGAACATATTAAATTGTTAAATTCATTAAAATGAAAATCCCTAAACAAGCCTTGCTTTTAGACATGGATGGAGTAACCATTGATACGGAACCCCTATATACAAAGGCAGAAATTAATTTATTTAAAGAATATGGAGTTAAAGTTCCTAAAGAAGATTGGTTTTTATTTAAGGGATTATCTGAAAAAAAATTTTATGAATTAAGTATGCAACGATATGAAATAAAAGAAGATATAGAGGTGTTTATGCAAAAGGGGCGCAACTATGTTAAAAATGAGTTTAATAAGGGCATACCATTTATGAATGGGTTTAAAAGTATGCATAAACGAATTTCTCCTCATTTTTTTTTGGGTCTAGTAACAGCATCACCTAGACATTCATTGAATAAAATAATCTTAAATTTAAATTTAAAGAAATATTTTAAAAATATAGTTTCAGGAGAAGAGGCTAATAAAAATAAGCCATACCCTGACCCATATCTGCTTATGATGAAAACTCTTGACATTACACCAAACAATACCATAATAATAGAGGACTCTTTAACGGGATTAAGTTCCGCAATCTCATCAGGGGCATATGTAATTGCAAAAACCGGATCTACACCAATTGAAAAATTATCTCATATACATCATATAATTGATCATTTAGATGAAATTACAGTAAATTTTTTAGAAGAAATTTTGCAAGCGACAAAATAAAGTTGTAATATACAATATGTATTCTGCTGAATTTTTAATCAATCTTATTATAGATTACAATTCGCTCATAAGAACAGCCGCCTCAGGGCTTGGCCTATCTTCTTCACAAGCATTTAATATACTATCAATTCCTTTTGACGGCATTACAATGTCAAGCTTATCACGCAAGCTAGGTTTAGATACTAGCACATTAACAAGAAATGTAAACAAACTTATTACATTAAAATATATTATAAAAAAACCTAACAGCTATGATAGGCGTATCCAAATTGTTATTTTAACTGAAAAGGGGCGCAAAATAAAAGAAGTATTATATGATAAAATTAATGATTTGAATTATAACTCTATAAATCAATTATCCATCGACGAAAAAGAAAGCATTCATTTATCAATTGAAAAATTAGCATGGGCATTAGAGTGCAATAGAGAAAATAATTAATGTTTTTTTCAAGCAAACTGTTAAAATGGTATGAAAAAAATAATGCCCAATATCCATGGCGCTTAACTAGCAACCCTTATCATATTTGGATTTCTGAAATTATGCTTCAACAGACACAGGCTAATACTGTAATTAATTATTATAATAATTGGGTTAATAAATTTCCAGATATTACTTCTGTTGCAAAAGCGACGTCTGATGATATTTTAAAATCTTGGGAAGGTTTAGGATATTATGCTAGAGCCAGAAATTTTCATTTAGCATGTAAAAAACTTTATGATAAAGGATTAAATGAAGTTCCAAATAATTATAATAATTTCATTAAATTGCCTGGAGTTGGAGAATATACTGCTGCTGCCGTAATATCTATTGCATATAACAAACCTTATCCTGCAATAGATGGAAACGTAATTAGAGTTATTTCTAGAATTAAAGAAATTCCACATACTTTTCCAAAATCTAAAAAAATTATCAATCAACATCTTTTGAATATTATACCTAAAAAAAAGCCAGGAGATTTCAATCAAGCCATAATGGATTTTGGGAGATTTGTTTGTACAAATTTTTTACCTAAATGTAAAGAATGCACAATTCGCCTTAGTTGTGGTGCCTTTGTTAATAATAGGGTTGATAATTTTCCAATAAAATTAAACAAAACAAAAAAACCACATTATGATGTTGCGGTTGGGATCATATGGAGTGAAAATAAAATATTAATAACAAAAAGAAGGGAAAACGGCCTTCTTGGCGGTTTATGGGAATTCCCTGGTGGAAAAAATAAACCCACTGAATCGTCGGAAGAATGCATTGTTAGAGAAATTAAAGAAGAATTAAATATACATGTAGATGTTCAAGAAAAAATTCATAAAATTAAACATGCTTATTCTCATTTTTCAATTACAATGAATGCCTATAACTGTCAATTTATTAAAGGAAATCCAGAATTGTTAGGATGTGCTAATTTTAAATGGATTGACCCAAAAGATATTCAAAAATTTCCCTTTCCTAAAGCTAATCATAAAATTTTTAATAAAATTTATGATCAAATTAATTAAAAATATAATAATTTCTATTTTTATTTATATGGTAGCATTTCCAATGTTTCTAATTTGCTCCTTATTAATATTAATAATTAATATATTAAATAAAAACTTAACACATCAAGCTCTCCAAAATTTTTCTAAAATTATGATGTTTTCTATGGGAATATATCCAAAAATTCATGGAATTTTTCCAAAAGACAAACAATACATAGTAATGATGAATCATTCAAGTTTTTTAGATATGTTTATATACCCCCTTATACTTAGAGGAAAATGGACTGGAATAACTGCAAGTGAAAATTTTAACTATCCTATTTTATCTCATATTCTAAAAAAAATGGATGCAATACCCATTAAGAAAACCAATAAAATTGGCGCAATAAAAACCATACAAATCGCTGAAAAAAAACTGATGTCTGGTTATCATATTGGAATTATGCCTGAGGGTGAAAGAACTTTAAATGGTAAAATTTTACCATTTAAAAAAGGGGGTTTTTTTATGGCCCTCAATACAAACACTCCTATTTTACCGGTTGGTGTTTCTGGTGCATTTAATGCAAAACCTAAAAACAGATGGTGGATAAAACCAGGTCAAATAAATGTAACAATTGGTGCGCCAATACAAGTAACAAAATTTGATGAAAATAATATTGGATTATTAATACAAATAGTTAAAAATGAAATAAAAAAATTATCTGGAGAAGACTTTGAAAATTAATAAAATAAATGGACTATTAACTTCAAAAAAATGGCAATAAATATTGGTTTAACTTTTATTCAATAATTTCATATACATATAAGTTGTAACTATCTTAGAGAATGGAAGAGAAATTATTAATCCCAGAAAAAGAGGTATAATGGAAATTTGAATAATCAATGATAAAATTGCTCCTATAATAAATAGTTGGTAAACAAACCCATTAGAAATATTATAACTTTCTCTTAATGACTCAATGCAGCCTTTATTTTTATCAAGTAAAAAATAAACATAAAATTGCAATCTAATGGAACAATACACTGCTGGTAAAAAAGCTAAGCAAATCCCCAGAATATAAAAAGGGCTAGATAAATTTAAACTAAAAAAAATCATTAATGCAATGATGCCAGGAATTGCAACAACAACCTGAGAAACACCATATAGCATTGTAGCTAATAAATAGGGTAATAATATATCAAAAGAATTAAATAATTGTACAATTTTAGTTTCTTGTTTTTTAAGTAAATTAATACAAATTTGTAAAAAACCTAAATTTAATCCTGTAATAAAAAAAATTGATGAACATAAAAATAAAATATTTTTCAAAGAAGGTAATGATAAATTTAAAATTCCAATAACATCCTCTGATATCATTTTATTAGTAAATTCTGGAGACATGAGAGAAAATATTTGAAATAATAACATTATTAAAAATAAATAAATTGTAGCAACGACAAGCAAAATGGGGAAATTTGTTTTTGTCACCCCCCAAGAGGTTGTTATTATTTCTTTTTTTGAAAATTCCATTTAATCGCCAATATTAATATTTAAAAATAAATAATTTATTTAATGTAAATAAACCATTTATATTATTAAGCTGTGATTGCAAATAAAGACAAATTGAAAATACCTTTTACAAAAGGACATGCAAATGAAAATGATTTTATTTTTATTTTTAAAAAAGATATTAATGAAAAATATATTACCCAAAAGCTCATAATAAATATATGTAGTCGCCATACTGGAATTGGCGCAGATGGATTGTTTATTATTTCAACTTCAAAAAGGGGAGATTTTTTATTAGATTATTATAATGCAGATGGATCGTGGGAAACATTATGTGCCAATGGATCAAGATGTGCTGTATTATTAATGAAAGAACATAAAAAAATAAAAAATTCTTGTTCATTTATTACAGGCGCTGGCACACATTCTGCGTCAATTTTAAAAAATAATTTAATTAAAATGAGTATGCAAACTCCTATATATAAATCTCAATTAATTTCACCTGAAGGACAGGATGGTTATTTTGTTGATTCTGGAGCAAAGCATTTTGTCTGCCATTATCCAAAAATAAATAATGCTAAAGCCTTAAAAATTGGAAAAAAAATCAGATATTCTAAAATGTTTGCGCCCAATGGAATAAATGTCAATTTTTTTAATATAAAAAATGAAAATGAAATTAATATTCTAACATATGAAAAAGGTGTGGAGTCAATTATGCGCTCTTGTGCTTCCGGTTCAACTGCTGTTGTTTTTCATTTAGCACAAACTATGCATCTTAAAAAGAAAATTACAACTTTTTCCCCGGGTGGTTCACTAGAATTTTCTTTTAATAATAATTGGAGTTCCGTACATATTGTAGGAACCGCCCAACTTATATGTTCTGGTGTGTTTTTTGCTGATGAAAAATATTTTTCTTAATAAGATTTATTTAATAAATAAAAGGCTTCATTTACCAACTTAAATAAATCTTCTCCATATAAATTTTTTATTCCCTTAAAAATAGTTTTTTCACGAGTATCAGAAATTGTTACATATGGTGTTTTTATTATATTTAATAAATCTAAAATTGATTCACCTGATTTTATCCAAGGCCCTGGAAACAAAATTATTCCTGATATTTTTTTTCTGTATTTTTGAAGTTTTCCAACAGCTTTTCCTTCCTCGTTTGTTTGAAATATAATAACATTTTTATTTTGAAGTTGAGATTGTTTTTTAATATGTTTATTTAATGTTTCTATTGGTAATTTTTTTAATTTTAATAAATTAAAATTTGGCCCTTGTAAAACAAAGATTTTATCATTATGATTGTTTTTATTTGTTTCCATATTTTAAGTCTAGTAAAAAGAGTTATTTTTTTATCATTATAATACTTTAATATATAATAAATAAGATTAATAAAAGTTTAATTTAAAAATATTATTTTAATGAATCATAAAAACCCCATTTTAGCTGTAGGATCCATTGCATTTGATGATTTAAAAACTACAACAGGAAATGAAAGAAATGTTTTAGGGGGCTCTGCAACTTATTTTTCCATTGCTGCCAGTCTCTTGTCTTCTGTTAAAATTGTTGGTGTTGTTGGAGATGATTTTCCAAAGTCTGCGTGGGATTTATTTAAAGAGAAAAAAATTGATTTTAATAATGTTCAAGTAAACAAGGGGGACACCTTTCATTGGGGAGGACAATATAATGAGGATTTTTCTATTCGTGAAACCTTATTTACAAATCTTGGTGTATTTGAAAATTTTAATCCATCAATTAAAAAAGATGATTTAAATGCTCGTTTTCTATTTTTAGGCAACATACAACCTGACTTACAATTGAAAGTTATTAATGACATGCATTCTCAAGAATTGATTTTTACTGATACAATGAATTTGTGGATTGAAACTGCAAAACAAAAAGTTGAAAGTGTCTTTTCCTACACGGATGTTTTATTATTAAATCATGAAGAAGCATATCAATACACTAATGAAAAAAATCTTGAATTGGCCGCTGAAAAACTCCATGATTCAGGCCCAAAGGTTGTGATAATAAAGCTTGGTTCTGAGGGTGCTTATCTTTCTGAAAAAACATCTACTTATTTTATTCCTGTTTTTCCAATTAATAAAGTGGTTGACCCAACAGGAGCAGGAGATTCTTTTGCGGGGGGATTAATTGGACATCTATCAAACATAAAAGAACTTGATTTTCTTGAAGCTGTTATTACAGCCTCTGCTATGGCGTCTTTTGCTGTTGAGAGCTTTGGTGTATTTAGTATAGCTAACGCTACAAAAAACGCTTTAGATCAGAGAATAAATGTTATTAAAAATAAAATGAACATAAATCAAGTATGAAAAAAAATCTAAACCCCCTATTTTCTGATTTAGAAATTGTAAAAAATGAATATTCCAATCGTAATTATGACATAAATATAACAATCCCCGAATTTACTTGTGTTTGTCCGCGAACGGGACTTCCTGATTTTGCTACAATAAATATTAAGTATATCCCTAACCAACATATCGTTGAATTGAAATCTTTAAAACTATATATTGTGAAATTTCGAAATATTGGCATCTTTCATGAACATGTAACTAACAAAATTATGGATGATATTAAAACTGCGGCCATTCCTAGAAAAATTAATGTTTCTGGTGTATTTAATGCTCGTGGGGGTATTCAAACAACAATTAATGCTGCTTGGGAAGAATAATTTGATATTTATTATATTTATCTAATAAATTACTAGGCTAAAGAAATATTAGAATAGGGTGATTGATAATCATGAAGGTAACAATTAAATATACTAATCGTAAAAGAAAAAATAAACACGGTTTTAAAAAAAGGATGGGCACTAAAAATGGACGCGCTATTTTGGCCCGCAGAAGAAAAAGAGGGCGCAAACAAATTTCTGCATAATTGAATTTTTCGATTTCACCATCAGATTATCCAATTATAATCAAAAATACAAAATCCCTGAAAATCAGGGATTTGTCATTTAAATACTGTGATTGGAAAACTCCTGTTTTAGGATTTATTGTATCTAAAAAGTATGGTAATGCGGTAAAAAGAAATTTATTTAAAAGAAGATGCCGAGAATTATTTAAAAAAAATATTATTAATCATAAGTTTCATATGGCAATAATTATTCGCCCAAATAACAATAATATAAGTTATAATGAATTAAATAGTGCTTTTAAGGATCTATTATTAACAATAAATGATTAAAAAAATTATAATATATATCATCAGATTTTATCAAACCTTCATCTCTATTTTTTTTATTCCCAGGTGTAGATTTACTCCTACATGTTCATCTTTTGCAATTGATTCCATAAAAAAACATGGAGTATTATTTGGCTCGTATCATATCTTGTGTCGACTTCTTAGATGTCACCCATTCAACAATTCAAATCATTATGACCCAATCCAATGAATGACAAATTTAGATATTTATTAGCTGGGCTTTTGATTTTTTTAATCATTTTATTACAACCTACATACTTGAAATGGCTTGGATATGATGCAAAAAAACCTGAAAAAAAACACCTCATAAAAACAAAAACTTTCAATCAAGAAAAAGAAACATTTCAAAATTTAAATAACAATAAAAAAAATGTTGATCATGCGGTATCAAATAATACGAAAGAATCAACCATTACCATCATTTCTCCTCTTTATACAGCGACTATTTCTAATCGATCTGGAGGAAGTTTTAATAAATACATTTTAACAGATACCAAAAAAAATCGCTATAAACATTCTGGCGGATATGATTTTAATGGTGATTATTTTAAAGAAATTCCAGTTTCCTTGATTTTGCCTAATGATTTTAATTGTCAACCATGTTTGGGTTCGTTTTTTGAAGGAGAATATGATCTATTAAATATGCCCTTTTCTCTGATAACGCCCCAAACAAAAGATACTATCATAATGCAAGCTGGAGAATCTCTCTCCCTAGACTATATTTTATATAATCAAGATGGTTTGGAATTAATAAAAAAAAGGACGTCTTTTTTTTCTGATAATTATTTAACTAACCACACATATTATATTAATGAAACAAATTTAAACCATATGTCTAACATTGAATTGTTGTGGCTTGGAGGGTTAAGGCCAACTGAAGAAAAAATTTCCGAAGATACGCAATACAGTTCAGCAATAATTAGTCAATCGAGGGAAATGGAAGACATTCAGGTAAATGATCCAGACAAAATAATTAAAAGAACAATATATAATGGTAACACTGAATGGGTTGCCATTAGAACTAAATATTTTATTTCTTCTCTTATAGCAAAAAATGACAACTCTTTTGCTACACTGTCAGCAAAAAACATCCAATTTGGTAATCGTAAACATACGCCTGTCTATTCCTCGTCTATTGGTTATTCTTTAGAACAAAGTGAAATTCAAGCAGATTTATATTTAGGGCCACTAGACATAGACTATGTTCTAAAGACTAATTCAAGTTTAGATTCTTCTATGAATTGGGGTTGGGCTATAATCAGACCTATTAGTAAAAGTATTTTATGGTTTTTAAAATTTTTACATGGCACGCTTAAATTAAATTATGGCTTTGCGTTATTATTATTTGCTGTCTTAATTCGCCTAATAACTGGCCCACTAACCAAAAAAAGCTATGAATCAACACAAAAAATGCAAAAAATTCAACCTCAAATAAAAAAAATTCAAGAGAAATTTAAACAAGACCCCCAAAAACTCAACAAGGAAATGATGGGGATTTATAAAAAATATGGTGTAAATCCCTTAGGCGGATGCCTTCCCATGTTATTACAAATGCCTTTATTAATGGCGCTTTTTATTGTATTTAGAACAACAATTGAGTTTAGAGGTGAGCCTTTTATATTATGGATTACTGACCTTTCAAAACCAGATATTGTTTTTTCTTTACCTTTTAACATACCCATATATGGTGATGGCATTGCAATTTTGCCATTATTAATGGGAACAACTTTATTTTTAACCATGAAAATGTCTTCAGCAACAATGGATAGTAGCCAAAAACCAATTATGTATATAATGAATGGATTTTTTATTCTATTGTTTAATAGCTTTCCGTCTGGTTTAAACCTTTATTATACAGCATATAATTTATTAAGCTTTTTCCAACAGCAGGGCATTAGAAAAAAATTAGCAGACAGCTAGAGTGTTACATGGCCAAACATCTAGACAACATTATTGCACTAGCTTCTGCTCCTGGCCCCTCCGCTCTTGCGCTCATTAGGCTGTCTGGAGCTAATCTTAAATATATATATGAACAGATTACAAAAAAGAAAGCCATTAATAGACGGGCTACATATTCAAAAATATATGATCCAAATAATAATTTAATTTTAGATGAATCTGTTATAACATATTTTCAAAGACCTCATTCATTTACAGGAGAAGATATAATTGAAATTTCTTGTCATGGTGGGGGCATTATTGCAAATAGAATTATCAAGGCAATTATATTGTTGGGGGCACGACACGCTAAGCCGGGAGAATTTTCTCTTCGCGCCTTTTATAATGAAAAAATAGACCTGCTTCAGGCAGAATCAATTAACGAATTAATAAAATCAAAAAATCAAATTTCAACTGAGGTTGGATTAAACCATCTTGGAGGGCTTCCTTCAAAAAAAATAAAAAACATAAAAGAAAAAACCATCAACCTTTTAAGCATAATTGAACATGAACTTGATTTTTCTGAAAATGAAATTGATTTTAAAACTCAAAATGAAATTGAAAAAGATTTAAAAGAAATAAAAGAAGAAATAGAAATAATTATAAATTCAACGCTTTTTGGAAGAGAAATATCAGAAGGATATAGAATAGCAATTATAGGAAAACCAAATGCAGGAAAATCTAGCCTTTTTAATTCTATTTTAGGGAAAGAAAGGGCCATTATATCAAATATAAAAGGAACTACAAGAGATACGATAGAGGCGCCCTTAAACATTAATGGGATTCCGATAATATTGATTGATACAGCAGGGCTTTGGAATAGTAAAAATGAAATTGATATCGAGGCCATAAATAATAGTAAAAATGAAATTAAAAAAGCTCACATTTGTTTAATACTAGATGAAGAAAACCCAAAAAAAATATTGAAAAACAAACATATAAAAAATATTGAAAAACACTATGTTTTAATAAAAACAAAGCAAGACAATTATGCCGGAAAAAATAAAAACGAAATTGTCCATGTGTCTGTAAATAATCATATAGGAATCAACATTTTATTAACAAGGTTATCAACACTGTTGACAACAAAAAGCAATCTTATTTTAAATAAGGAAAACGTATTTTTAAGCACTAGACAATTTTCATTGTTAAAAACTGGACTAGATGTTATAAATAGTGCTATTTATCAGTGTGCAGCCAATCATTCAACAGACATAATTGCATCTACGCTACAATCATTTGCATTTACAATGGATGAGCTTGTTGGAAAAATAAACAATAAGGATGTGATAAATAATATTTTTTCTAACTTTTGTGTTGGAAAATGAAACAAGCTAATCCAATATATGTTGCAGGGGGTGGTCATGCTGGAATAGAGGCTGCCCTTGTTGCCTCTAGATTGGGACAAAAAACCTATCTAATTTCTATTGATGATCAGGCCATAGGAAGGATGAGCTGTAACCCTGCTATTGGCGGGCTTGGAAAAGGACACTTGGTTTCAGAAATTGATGCGCTTGGTGGGGTTATGGGGGTCGCTGCTGATGCCTGTGGAATTCAATTTAAAATGTTAAACAAATCAAAAGGGCGCGCAGTTTGGTCCCCTAGGGCCCAAATTGACAAATTATTATATCCCAACTTCATTCAATCAATAATTAAAAAGGATCCAAATATTACAATCATAAAGGATGAGGTTGTTGATTTTTGTGTTGATAACTATAAAATATCTCATGTTGTTTTAAAAAAATCTGGCAAGCTTCCTGCCTCTGCATTAATTGTTGCCGCAGGCACATTTCTTAATGGAAAAATTCATATAGGGAATAAAAATTTTTTGGCTGGGCGCTTTGGTGAAAAATCCTCTATAAATATTTCACAAAACATTGTAAATAAAGGGTTTATTACAAAGAGATTAAAAACAGGCACCCCTCCAAGGCTACATGCGGACTCCATTGATTGGGGTCTGGTTGAGCCGGCCTTTGGAGACAATGATCCTACCCCGTTTTCATTTATGTCCAAACGCCCTTTTATGCCTAAAAACATTCCCTGCCATATACTAAATACAAATAACGATGTTCATAACATAATAAATGAAAACCTTAAAGCTTCTCCCATGTATTCTGGAAAAATTAATGCAAAAGGCCCCAGATACTGTCCTAGCATTGAAGATAAGATTGTTAGGTTTGCTCAAAGAGATTCTCATCAGCTCTTTTTAGAGCCAGAATGGACTGATTCAAACCAAATATATCTAAATGGATTTTCTACTAGTCTGCCAGAAAAAATACAACTAGAAGCATTAAGGCTAATTCCTGCCCTTAATAAAATGTCTTTTATTCGCCCTGGTTATGCCATAGAGTATGATTTTTTTCCTACACAGCAACTAAGAGCCACGCTCGAAACAAAAGAAGTTTCCGGATTATATTTTGCCGGACAACTTAATGGAACCTCTGGCTATGAAGAAGCTGCAGCTCAAGGGCTTATAGCTGGCGCTAACGCCGCATTAAAAATAAAAAACAAGGATCCCTTATTGCTAGAAAGATCTAATTCTTATATTGGCGTTTTAATTGACGATTTAATAACTAAAGATATTTTTGAACCTTACAGAATGTTTACTTCAAGAGCCGAACATAGACTTTTTTTACGAACAGACAATGTTATTTTACGACTTTCTGGTGTGGCAACAAAACGCCAATTAATTACTGATAAACAAAAAAAATCTTATGCTGATTTTATCAATTCTGTAGAAAAAATTAAAAAAACATGCCATGATAATAAAATAATTATAAATAAAAAAAGTGTTTCTATTGCACATTATTTAAAAAACCCTAA
Source organism: uncultured bacterium (assembly GCA_964597475.1). Classification (GTDB taxonomy): domain Bacteria; phylum Fidelibacterota; class Marinisomatia; order SCGC-AAA003-L08; family D37C17; genus JAYZCM01. The sequence goes on from CAZQYT010000001.1 coordinate 26,858, forward strand.
AAACAATATTTTTGACCCTCTTGTTTTTAAAAATTTTCTATCTAATTTTTCAAAACCTTCTCTTTTTACTGCAGAAACAGACATAAAATATGAAGGTTATGTAAATATTGAAAAGCAACGGTTAAAAAAAATACACAGACTAGAAAAAACCTTACTTCCAATAAATTTAAACTATTCTTTAATAGAAGGTCTTTCTGCAGAATCACAAGAAAAATTATCACAAATTAGACCAGAAACGCTAGGACAAGCGTCTCGAATTTCTGGTGTTCGCCCTTCAGACATCAGTATATTAACAATATATTTACAACACTCCTTAAAAACTGTTTCACGTGAAACAAATTAATTTAGACTTTAATAAGTTTTTTTCATCCATTGACAATCAGGCTGTTGTAATTAAAAACCTGCCATTAGATTGTTTATCTTTATTGTTTGAGTTTTCTTCTTCTCCCTTGGTATTATTAATTCCTGATTTAAAGTTTGAACTTGCTGTAAAATATTTAAGCATACAAAAAAATTGTGCCCCCATTGCATTTATTCCCCCTGAATCAGACTGTTTTAATGAGCCGGGGGATTTTAATGTTTCTAAAAGACATTTTTTACATAGCGCCAAAGAGGTTTTTTCTTCTGGGGTAAAATCTGTTCCCCTTGTTTTATGTGCTATGTCTGGAATTAATACTCCTTTAGCTAATTTGCACTTTAATTCTAATCTTGTTCTTTCAAATAATTTAAGTTTTGATTCTTGTGTTGATTTTCTTAATAAAAATGACTATGTTGTTGCTGAAATAACCACCTCAAAGGGAGAGTTTTCTATTAGAGGGGGAATTATAGATGTTTTTCCTAGAACAAGACAATATCCACTTAGATTAAGTTTTTTAGAAGACCGCTTGGTTGTTCGTTCGTTTGATGTTAATTCTCAACTCACCTTAAACATTATTAAAGAAGAACTTATCCTGCCTTCTATCGCCAACCCTTCTCTTGTTGCTTTAAAAGAACTTTTAAATATTCATTATATGCCTTTTTATTTAGATGTTAAGCCTCCAAATCAAAATTTATCTGTTATAAATTTTTTAGATTTTTTTTCTGTTATTAATTCTAATAAATTAAAATTAAAAGAACATAAGAGCGTGGTTGTAAAGGATTCTTTGTTTTTTTCTTCCCTTTTGGATAAAAAGGGGGTTTTGTTTGTTCCTTCTGAATTTATTAAAAAAAATGTACCTAAAACATTTGATTCACCCTCGCCCTCCTTTTCTCAAATAAATATTTCTAATATTCAAAAAGGGGATTTTTTAGTTCATAGAGATCATGGTGTTGGAAAATTTATTGGACTTGGTGGTGGCGGATCATTTAATGAATATGTTATAATTAAATATGGTGATGATGAAAAAATAAAGCTTGATACTCGTCGCTTAGATTTAATTAATTTTTTTGCTAGTAAAAATTCAGATAACATTGTTTTAGATTCTCTTTCAAAAAAAAATATTTGGAAAAGAAAGCGCTCTTCTGCTCAAAAATCTGCAGAAGAAACTGTAAAAAAGCTCTTTAATTTATATATAAAAAGATCAAACATTAATCGCCCTCCAATTAAAAATCAAGGAAAAATAGAACGTGATTTTTTAAATGACTTTCCCTTTACTCCAACAAAAGATCAAGAATTGGCTTGGGATCAAATTTCTAAAGACATGTCAAAAAACTCTCCTATGGACCGCCTTCTTTGTGGAGATGTTG
>CAZQYT010000002.1:0-7219 GCA_964597475.1 uncultured bacterium
ATATGATACCCTCTATCAGAATCATCATCTATTGCAACATCAAGCCACGTACCACTATAACAACTACTTTCATTTAAAAAATTGTCCGTGTATTGCAAAACATCATCGCCATATTTATACAACCAAATGTGATCATATTGATCCATTATGAAAGCAATATCGTGATTTGTTGATAAATCTATTGTTTGCGCTCTATTATCACCTTGAGAAGCAAACATGTCACTAGAACTAACATGAATTGTTTTACTTTCATTTACCCCTTGAATAATGCCATTTTCTAAAACAAGGTCATAAATAAAATATCCATTATAATTTGCTGCAACTACTACAACACCATCTTCAATGTCCACCCCAACATCAAGACAATCGCCCCCAGTATCAATGACATCAATTCGATTTAAAATTTTTATTTCTCCAATTGGATCCGAAGGCATCCGACAATTACTTCCCAATAATATCAAAACGCACATCATGCTTATTTTATTTTTCATTTTTTCCCTAATATAAAAAATCCGTTATAAATTGAAATGATAGCTCTAACCAAATCTCATGTTTATCATATTCTTTGGAATCTACTATCCATTCTAAATTTCCAAAATTTTCATTTTCTGTCTTTCTCCATCTATATTGATAAGATGTTTTAACATTGACATCATTAAAAAAATTCCAATCAATCCAAAAATTAGTTTTTCCATCTAAATAATATTTCCATTCATCCACAACATGTTTCCAATTTAAACCATATAATTTATCATGTCCAGCAAGCAATAAATCATATTTTCGAATTTGTAAAAAATTAGAAAAACCAAATTTATTAATCATTTTATAACTATGTTTTTTAATGTTAAAAGATAATCTATAATTTTCAAATACATAAGAACGATCAATATATGTTGAAACTAAACTAGAATTATTAAATGTAAAATTATCAGCCGTTCCATGAGCGATCGCAATTTTAATATGATTATTATTTTTCATTTTATGATTCAACTCAATTTGAACCATGTCTTTCTTTAAATCAAATTCAGTAAAATAAGAATTATAAAATTCATTTACATGCTCATATTTAGTACGAACCCATGTTCTTTTCAAATTCAAAATTGGAAATGAATAACTTCCAAAAAATTTTTGACTTGAAAAAGTACATTGCTGATAATCATTTGACAATCCATCTCTATCAATAAAATTTCGAAGATAAAATTTCGGCACATCCCTCATTCCAAACTTAATCCATGAATATGACTTTAATTTAAACTCTAAAGAAAAACTTGAAATAAAATAAGATTTTTTTAGTATCTCATTATAATGGCTATAAGAAAATGAAGAAATAAAATTGACCATATGATTTTCAAACAAAATTGGACTATAAATAAGTTGTACACTTGGCTTTATTATTGGACTATCAATTGTTGAAATAATTCCATGCTGATATGCATTTCCACTATCCATGTCTTTTTCAGATAATCGTAAAAAATTACTATCATATCCAAAACCAATCTTTGTTTTAATAGTTACAGGCACTCTAAATCTATCCACTAAATTTTGAGAAAATAAAAAGGAACCTATGAAAAAAATAAATAAAACTAATCTTTTTTCCATTCTTTCACCCTAATCAACACTTCGTTATTATTTTGTTCTAAATTCGGTAAAATAAAAGAATAATAATGATTTCCTTCAGGTACTGAAAGCCATGTACTCCTCCATTTACTAACGGATTCATTTGAGTTGGAAACAATTGATTTATCAGATATTTCAGTAGTAAAATAAAAAGTTCCAAGATCAAATCCGTCTTCTTTAACATAAATTAAATAATCATCATTCAATTCATTCGTCATTATAACTCTAGAAAAAACTCTTAATTTTGTAGCTCCCTGGATCTGAAATTGCTTTTCCGTTTCCAAGGAATACCAAGAAGTAGTTACTTTTTTTGAATTTTCACCCTTTTTAATTGTTTTTATTTTTATTTTTTCTTCTTCATTCACAGATTTGAGTATTTTAGAAAACTTACCTTTTCTTTTAATTACATTGCTTTTAATTCGAATATAAATATTTTGCTTTTTATTTAATGGCATGATTTTTATTTCATGTCCATCTTCTTTCATGGGTAAATATAAATACCAAATACCATTCTGTGAATAAGTCCAACCAGGCCTCTCTACACTTTTAATATCTGTATTACCTTTTTTATATGACAATTCAAAAGGAAGATTATTATTCAATTGAACGGAAAATCCAAATTTCTTACTTTTACTTAACTTTGGAGACATTACAACTCGAGAATAAATGGCAACTTTAATAGAATCACCACTTGCATCTTCTGATCCTAAATAAACATATTTCAATCCACTATCATCAAGTTCATGGTAAGTTAAATTCTTATTCTTGATCATTAATGAAATCTCCTTTTCAATATCAATAGGAGTATGTATTTCACCATAAAGCATTACGATGTTAAAAAATAATATGATAATTTTATAAAATTGAATCAACTTCATATGAATTCATGTGTTTATTTATTTCTCTGTAACTTTTAATTCCAACAATAGAAACTAATCCTAATGTTGAAAATAATGCAAAAAAGATAGAAAAAGTAGAGTATCTTTCAGAATAAAAAAGCAACCCTTCATTACTTTTTCTTTTTTTACCTCCAAATTCAATTAATATTTCACCTTTTTCATTTTTAATTAATTCAGGAATATTTTGAATATTTATCAACATGACATCTTCATTTGCAAATTCGAGCGCCATCCCAGGGTTCAATTCCTTTTCCTTGATATATTCAGAACTAATTAAACCTGCTTTTTTATCTAACAATCTATTTCCCTTAGCCCCCATACTAGCTTGACTTCCACCAATATTAACATATGCCTTATATTCCTTAAGTTTAATGACATTTTCATATTCTTTTTTTCTATCCTCCCAGCCTTCCAATAATGATAAGCCATTATCAGTCAGATTTTGTTTAGCACGATCTTCACAATCTAACCCACCATAATAATCACCTTTTAATTTTCTCTTTTCACAGCTATCATTATGCCCACCTACAGATCCATTAACACTTTTATGAGAAATAATTTTCTCGTCATAAAGTATTGTTTCCATGGTAGGCCATAAAAAATATTCATCAGTTGCACCATATTGCGACGCCCCAACTGATGAAATAACTATGGGGGTAATATCCATAGCTTTACAAGCAGCATATAAAGCAATATTTGCACCTGGCATTGAGCCTGTCATGCTAACTGCAATGATATCATCTTTCTTCAATCCTGCTTCCATGAAAAGATCTACCATCAATGCTGCAAAATTTGGTTTAAGTACTGTTTGCTTAGATTTTAAATCTCCATAAAAAGTCACCATAGGACTAGATGTTCTATAAAATATTAAATGAGTATTATTAGGATCAATATCTTCATCATTTTTTTCATTTAATTTACTTTTTACTTCTTTTTTTAAAATTGATAATGCTTCTTCCATTATTTTTGTAGATTTAATTTTTTCTTCATACCCTAATTGCTTATCATAAATAATTTGATTTGAAGCATAATAAGCCATGGATATTGAAAATATAGTCAAAAACAATAATACACTAGTTTTTTCTATTTGCGGTATAAACATCTTAATAATTAAGAACAATTAAAGTTAATACGATCAATCTAGTAACACTTGAGATGATTAAAACTATACTCATTGTCCTTATAATACCTTGCCTATCCATCCAATTAGCAATAAGGCCAGGTATGATATTTCCAATAACAACAAAATCTTCATTCCAATAAGCATTATCAGAAAAATAATAAGTCATGGATCCTAATAAAAAACCTAAAAGCAATGTAAAAACAAGTCTTCTCTTGCCATAAATAAGAATAAAAATTCCTAAAAATTTTATAATGCAATAAGTCAAAATACTTACCCCAAAAGTCAACATTAATTTAATGGGGTCATCTAAATTTAATGCAATATACCCTGGCACTATAAGACCTCCAGCAGTCACACCCAATGTTTCTGTAGCCATAAGACTAAGGACCATTCCAATCCCTATGTGTATGCTAGGATCATTTATCATATACGGTACGCTTTTAACTTCTGAACGAACACTTCTCCCCAACCAACCATGTTGCCAATTCCAATTACATAAAAACCATTTAATTTTTTAAATTCATTTACCATCTCATTAATTCCAATATCATATGGTAATTCATTAATTTTCATTTTAGAAAATTTATTTTTATAAGAATAGAATTGAGTTGGCAAATTTTCGCCCCTCACTATTAATATTTTAGGCTGAATGTAATTAAAAATTAAATCTAATAATTGATTAGTTCTATAACGTCTATCATTTCTAGTATTCAAAAAAATACATACTGGAGAATTTTCAATTTGCAACTTTAATTGATTATAAATTTTATAGGTTGATTCAGGGTCATTTGCTGCAAGTAAATTTACAAAGTGAACTTTTATGTTTGAAAACTGTAATTTCCAAATGACCGTTGCTCCAGGATCTGGTTGAGCATTCACCATGCCTTTCAATGCTTGTTCAGCATCAATTCCATTCAGCTCACATACTTTCAACGCAAGCGCAACATTATCAATATGTTCCAAATATTTAAATCTACCCATGACGTCTTCTGGCACATCATTTATGGATGATGTATAAAACTTAGAATTTCTTTTATTTGCTACATCTTTAAAAATTTTATTTATCTTAACATCCACTTCATTTATTTTTCCATCTAAATTAACATCTCCTTTTAATGTAACTATTTTTCCATTAAAAGGAACTGTATTTGATAAACTCATTGCATTATCTTGCAATGTCAATCCCATTTCATCTATATGATCAGGCCTAACATTTGTTATGACACTAATTGTAGATTTTATCATTTTATGTTCTGAAATCCATTGATATTGAGGATTTACAGCCATACATTCTACCACTATGGCTTCAGGCCCTTGTTTCGAAAAATTTCTTAATAATCTTACTTGCTCTCCAATTGATGCAGAACGAAGTCTATGTATCACTCTATCTTTTCCATTCTTATCAATGATTCTAGGTGCAGTACCTGTAGTTTTAGCAATAGTACTTATTCCACCAGAGCGAAGACCTGCAGCAATCAATCGAGTAACGCTTGACTTCCCTCTTGATCCATTCACATGGATTCGAATTGGTAATTGTGCTAATGCCAAACGATGAAAATATGATTCAATCAATCCCAAGCCAATTAAAATCAATAGTAATATTATAAGAGTACTAATTACGACCATAAGCTCTATTATGATAAATTATTCATATCATGATTTGATAAATAAAAATAAATTAAAATTATCATATAATATAATATTACTTTGTATTCTCTTGTAACATTTGACGATGCCTTTCAAATAAAACGGCACTAACAGCAGATGATACATTTAATGAATTTATTTCACCTGCCATTGGAATAGTTAACAACTCATCACAAGTTTTCATTATTATTGGTCGAATACCTTTTCCTTCACTACCAATCACAATGACTAACTTTCTTTTATAATCAAATTGATACCAATGCTTTGCTCTAATGCTATTTTCCATGCCAATAACCCAAAAACCTTGATCTTTTAAGATCTTCAATTGTTGATGAAGATTTCCACATTTGTAAAATGGCATGTGTATAAATGCCCCCTGGCTTACTTGAAGAACAGTATTTGTCGCTTGTACGCTTCCATGTTCTGGAATAATGACACCATTAACGCCTGCACATTCAGCTGTTCGAACAATCTGTCCCATGTTTTGAGGGTCTTCTAAATTATCCATCGCCAATAAACAAGTATTATATACATTATTAGCAAATGATGGAATTTCCTTTAAAATTTTTCTCATAAATACAACAACAATTCCTTGAGTACGTTTCCCCTCATATTTCTTTAAAAATTGAACCTTTGAAATTCTATGAATAGAAAATTTATTCGATGAAATTAATTTTGAAACCCATTTTTTCTTTTCAGCAATCCCACCATGCATAATATCAATACGTAAAATTTTAATTTTTTTTTCTTCAATTAAATGATAGCACCCATTAATACCATATATCTGAAAAATATCATTATTTTTCTTATTTGATTTATTTATCATTTTTATAAAAAATTAATTGAATGAAAAACTTGGAAATGAAACCTTTCTAAAACCTAATGTAATTATCCAACCTTCATAATTAATTTCAGGTATTACTCCAATATGTTGGTCCCAATGCGCATTCCATGTTGTTGATTCTGATTCACCGTCTTCATCTTCTTGTTTTTCAGAGTAAGTCCAATAATTTGAATTTGCACTTGCTAAAACATGCTCAAGACGAATCACAATATCAGTTTTAGATGATACCATGAATTCAGTCTGAATTCCTATTCTAGGACTAACTATAGGCAAGAAAACCCAATGCGATTTTCCTTCAGCATTTTCATCATCCCTCCTAGTATGAAAATCAACAGGGATACTCAAAGTAGGACCCAATGAAAAAGAAGGTTTTTTTAATAAACGTAAATTAAATGATCCTCCAAAACCAAATTGAAAATCATCTCTACCTCTAGTATCTTGAGTTAGCCCAATATCTCCGTAAATATCTCCACCAAAAAATCCAAAAGGATCAAATTGAATAAAAAATCTTAATCGCATATGATTAGGATTTTTTCCATAAACACCAGTAATTCCTCTAGAAAAAATTTTTCCTAAAACTTCATGAGCTTGATATCCAGACTTAATTTCATCCCATTTTCTCAATATAATTGCCTTGCTAGCATCATTACTTACTAAATCTACTTTTACAATGCCAACACTATTCCCGGGGATGGTGATTTCTCTATTTCTTATTATTTTTCTTTCATCTCTACTAATTATTTCAAAAATACTATTAGAATTAACGCCCATGTTTTTTCCCAAAAACAATGTAATCTCATTCTCTTGAACATCTAAAACTTCACTGCTTAATTTATATATCTCTTTAAACCTATTTACCATTTGAGACTGTATTTGCTTAAATGTCTCACTTAATGATTTCGATTTATTTCCTCCAACATATTCAGCATGAATATTAAAAGAATCAATGGATTTTCCATTTTTTATATTTATTAAAATTACCTGACAATCAATTATAGTCTGAATGTTATCAGGATATTTTTCAACATCTGCTGTTGCCTTAGAAATTTCAGCTTTTATCACTTCTTTAATAACCCATCCAACTAAACC
>CAZQYT010000002.1:7229-10785 GCA_964597475.1 uncultured bacterium
GGGAACACCTTTTTGTTCAAATACTTGTATATTAATCAATAATGCTTCATCAGCAGTTGCAATTTTACCAATCTCAACAGCCTTATCATTATCTATAATGCCTGAATGCTGCAATTTCTGTTCTTTTAAAATATCTTTTAAAAAGTTTCTATCCATCACTTCATATCTTTTTAATTGCGTAGCACTGCTACTTGCCATTTGATATATTTTATCTGCAATCTTATTAATCTCATTATCATTAGTTAATATAATTAATTTTTTTCTATCTTCAGTCACTTCTGCATCTAACAATTGACAATTAATAATGGATATGGAACAGAAAAAAATAAATGAATGAATAATGTTTTTAATTATCATATACTCTCTAAAATTTCAGGCAAAAAATCTCGTATTATTTTTTCAGACATTTTTTTTAATGACTGATTTGCTGCTTCATAATTTGAATTGAAATCACTACCTTGAATTTTATTAAAAGATTTTTTCAATATTTCCTTATCAGATTGACCATATGAAATTGAAATAGTCAAATCAGCAAAAACTTGATAAATGCCATATTCATTTGGTTCATCAGAAATAGCTCTAGTATTAATGGTACCATTTATTAATATATCTGCATCATTCTCATTTACAAAAATTGCTGCAAAATTTTTTAAAAAAAACTCTGAAATTACTGGAGAAACATATGGATTCAAAGTTAATTGTCCTAAATTATTTTCAATAATATCCATATTTACCAAAAGTGGCTTTATTTTTATCATTGTTTGGTTTTGGACCTCTGATAAATTGCCAAACAATTCTAATCTCTTTAACAATTTATTTTTATCAATAGAGTAATTAACATGGTAAATTGAATTATTAGCCATCATAATGGAAAGTGGGAAAAAACATTCTCCACTTTCATCAGAAATATCTTCAAATAATTTATCATGCATTTCACATAATACTGGAATTCCATTCATAAAATTTCCACTTTGCTTATCTACGACCCTAGTAATTAATTCAATATTCTTTGAAAACCCTTTTTTAATTTCAATATTTTTATCTTTAGGTATAATCTCCAACCGATTTAAATATTTATTTGTTAAAACTTTTAAATATCTTGGCAAATTAATAAATTCTTTTGAACCTGCAGGATATTCTACTTCAATAGGCACATCCATATAAGGTATTATTTCTACCATTGCATCATTAAGAAAAGAAAAAGATTGAAAATTAAACTTAGATTCAGCTTGTTCTAATAATCCAATGGAAATTTGAATTGCATTTTTTCTCTGTAAAGCAATTGATTCATAATATGTGGATTGTGACAAACGAGCTAACATGCCACATTTATTTTTAGAATCAAAATATTCAACATATTCTACTTTGGGAAGATTTTTATCTATGTGAATTTTCATAATAGATTTTGAAAAATCTGATAAAGATAAATTATTTTCAATTATAATTCGCTCAAATGATCCAGATATATCAACAGAAATTTGTGATGATATTTCAGATAAAGCTAAATTTCTAGCAGATTCTCTACATTCACCATTAATTAATTTTTTTTCTACAATTCCAATGCCAAACCAATATTCATCACTCTGAGGCTGTTGCGAAAACCAATTTGGCTCAGAACGATTCATACAGCCAAGGAAAAAACAAAAAAATAATAGCACTAATTTCAAAACTATTCTTCTGCTTTTAATTCTTTCTCAATTTTATATATCAAATCAGCAAAGGTTTGAGGATCATAATTTTTCAATATAGCTCCAGGGTATGACCACACAATTTCCCCATTCTTATTAACTAAAAAAGATGAGGGAACAGCATAAACACCACCAAAATCTGTAGTTATTTTATTTAAATCATTAGCACTTCCATATAATAAAGGATATTTTACCTTATATGAATTGGTATAATTCTTTAATTGTTTTTTAGTATCTGAAATACTTATGCCAAGTAACTCAAAACCTTTATTATGATATTTCTCATATAATTCATTAAACTCAGGTATTTCCATTCGACAAGGACCACACCAAGTAGCCCAAAAATTGATCAATACAACATTACCCTTTAGTTTACTTAAAGTGTAAGTACTATCATTTATTGCTTTTAAAGTAAAATCAGGAGCTTTATTAATATCAGACAAAGCTTTTTCAATGGCTTCCTTTTGGGACACACTCAGCAAACTATCTTGAGAAAAAAGAACTATAAATCCAATTATAAAAGAAAGAAATATCAATACACCCTTTACCATGGTACTTTTTATCATCATATACCTCTATTTTCAAATTCATTAAGTGCGTTTTCTAAAAATGAAATGAATTTTCCAATATCTGGATCCATTCCATGAAATCTATCTAATTCTTTATTTTCTGGACTTAAAACTACATAAAAAGGTAATGCTGCAGTTCCAAAACGATCAACTTCCATCTGTTGATTTTCTCTATATTTAGGACCACCATCTGTAAATAATTGTACTAAAACAAATTTCTCAAATAAATTTTGCACATTAGAATCGACAAATACATTAGTCTCCATCCATCTACAATTTGTACAAGTATAACCTGTAAAATCAATAAAAAGTGGTTTGTTTTCAATTTTTGCTTTTAAAAGCCCCTCTTCAAAATCATTTATCCAATTAGAATGAACATTTTTTGATTCTTTTACATCATTATTATTTATGTTAATTTCTGGTGGAAGATAAGAATCAATTAATCCATGTATTGAACGACCAAATAAACCTGTAGTTAAGTATAAGCCAAAACTAATGAAAATAATACTTAATACTAACCGTGGAACACTTATGAATTTCATATCGGAATCATGAGGCAATTTAATTTTACCTAATAAGTATAAACCCATCATGATTGAAATAACTACCCAAACAGCTAAAACCACTTGTTTAGTAAAAATACCCCATTGCCATACCAAGTCAGTATTACTCAAAAATTTCATGGCAGCACCTAACTCTAAAAAACCCATAATTACTTTCACAGAATTTAACCAACCTCCAGACTGAGGTAATTTTGCTAGATACTGAGGAAACAATGCCAATAAAAAAAATGGTGACGCAAATGCAGTAGAAAAAACTATCATACCTACAATTGGCCAAAAGAATTCTCCTTGACTAGCAGCAACCAAAAGTAAACCAACAAATTGGACAGTACATGTAAAAGAAGTAAGAGTAAACGTTAATGCCATGAATAAAATACCCATGACACCTCCACGATTTTCTTGTTGCACGCTAAAATGGCGCAATGCTGAAGGCAGTTGAATCTCATAATGACCAAATAAACTAAAAGCAAAATAAATGAAAAGTGAAGCAATGAATAAATTAATCCAAGGGTTAGATGCAATTTGATTTGCACCTGTAGCTCCTAAGGTTAGTGCTAAGATCAGACCTAAACCTGTAAAAATTATAATGATACCAATTGTATAAATAAGTGCTGAAAAAACAGGAGAAGACGTCGCTGCTCAAATTACCCAACGTCGTTGCTTACGAGGAGGAAGATTCCGACGATGACAGCATTCGTCTCAGTGGTCGAGGCGGTGGTCGAGGGCGCGCCTTCGT
>CAZQYT010000002.1:10795-20327 GCA_964597475.1 uncultured bacterium
CTAATTTTGTAAAAAATGATACAGTAATTGGAATCATGGGAAATACACATGGAGTTAATAATGCTAAAAAACCCATACCTAAGGCAAACACGATAAATGAAAACAAACCTTTATCAATCACTTCATCAAGATCATTATTAATTCCTATATCATCTTCTTTTTTTTCAAATTCAGTTTGTATAATAAATGAATATTCTTTTCTAGCCAAACCATTTTCAACATATACTTCTAAAGAAAAATCATCCCAATGCGGTATGCATTTTATTGGATCACATACTTGATAAATAAAAGTTCCTTCAAGATTATGTTTACCAGATTCTATTTGTTTCGCAATTTTTAAATTCTGTCTAAATTCTAATTCATTAAGATGATAACCAATCTCCATATTAAAATTTGTATCATATTTTATTTTAGGTTCAGGCTCTTTTAGTATACCTATGATATCAAAATAACTGCTATCATTCCATTCAATATGTGAGGGGCTTAAAGTTTTATCAGGATGAGAAGAATAAAGATAATAGTCTTTCATCAATTTAATATCAGCAATCACAGTCACTACTTCACCAGGAAAAACATTTTTTCTATCTAACTTTAAAGTATATCGAATTGCATTATCAATATCATTTTGACTAAAAACTAAATTCACCAACAATATAATTAATATTGAAATTTTATTTATTTGATTCATTATTATCTTTTTTTCATTCATTATTAAATAAGTCTATTTTTCTACTCTAATTTTTTTAATAGTCAAAGGCAATGATGGTCGATCACTATTTATTTTTTTTCGCATCTCATATTCATAATCTGTTTTTTTCTTATATTGTGGAATTTTTGAATATAATCTTTCTCCTGTTTTAGTGTCTCTAAAAGTAATCCAATCATTAGGGTCTTCCCCATTTGGAATTACTTTTTTACTCATACGCTTTGCTTGCATATAATTTGTAGGAGTATTAACAATATGATCAATCACATGTAAATTTTCTACCACCTCACCAAAAGCAGTATATTTCCCATCTAAATGAGGAGAGTCAGCTACACAAATAAAAAATTGACTGCCAGCGGAATTAGGATTTCTTGAGCGAGCCATGGATAAAATTCCTCTTTTATGTTTAATATCATTAAACTCTGCATCCACAGTCCAACCAGGACCACCTTGACCATCATTATCTGGATCATTATCTCTAGAATTAATGTCACCACCTTGAATCATAAATCCTGGTATGATTCGATGAAACGCAGTACCATCATAAAACCCACTATTTGCTAATTTCTTAAAATTCAAACAATGCTTTGGAGCAATTTCTGGGAAAAGCTTTAATTTCATAATCCCTCTATTTGTTTCCAAGATAACCACATCATTTTTTGTCACTGAACTTGGAATAAATGATTTTGCTTTTTGTTTTATGGCTTCTATTTCTTCAGGAAATAAAAAAACTTCATTTGCCATATAGGGAATTTTTTCTGGGATTATGCCAGGGATACTAAATCCCTTTGAAAAATCCACGTTAGGAACTTTATTTACTGAATCTTTTTGAATTTGAGTTAATAATAAAGAAAATAAAATTAATATTATTATCTTTTTCATATCATTTCCACTTTTTTACCACTACGACCTCTTTCTGTTATAGGAATACTTTTTTTACATAATGGACAATCATTTGGTTCCCAGCTTTTACTTGGAAGGTTTAATAGTGCTGTTGATGAACAATTAAAATCAATACTATCAGAACTTCTATCAACTAGATTAACTATGTGTGCAACTTTACCCTTAAATCTCTCTACCAACTTTATCAATTCAAAAACTGATCCGCCAGTTGTGATTATATCTACAACTATTAAAACTTAATCACCTTCATTAATTGAAAACGGTCTTCTTAATTCAATAATGATATTAATTCTTTCTGAAAATATATGTTTTTTATCAATATGGCGCCCTACACCGCCTGCTATTAATATACCGCCAATTGCTGCGCCCAAGACAATATCAATTTTTTTATCAATCACAACTTGTGCCATGGAATGACAAATTGCATTTAAAGAAATTGGATTTTCTAAGATTCGAAACTTCTCAATATAAGCATTACTATGCCTTCCTGATGTCAATAAAAAATGTCCATCCATCATTGCACCAGTATCTTTTAAGAGCTTTAATAATTCATGAGATTGCATGTAAGACTCCTGATTTTTTTAGTATATCTCTGTGCAGACTCAATAATTTCTTTGATTGACCCATTACCAGCATAAAGAATATCACGAGATACATTGATTATTCCAATACCATTATGATTACTAATTGAAACAGATTTTTCAAGGTTCCCTCCTTGAACTCCTATCCCAGGCACAAGCCATGGTAAATCATTAGATATCTTTCGAATTTTAGACATTAATTGTATGTTATTTGCACCTACTACCAATCCAATATTATCATTCAAGTTTAATTCAGTTGCAATCTTAATTACTCTTTCATATAATGGGCAAGAATCATTTTCATCATCTTGGATTTCAACTGCACTTTTATTTGATGTTAAAGCTAATATAAATGTCCCTTTATCTTTATAAGTAATAAAAGGATTAATGGAATCACGCCCCATATAAGGTGAAATAGTAATTGCATCACAACCCATATTTTCAAAAATAGAGCGTGCATACTGGGTCGAAGTATTTCCAATGTCACCTCTTTTCGCATCTGCTATGACAATTGACCTTCCAGAAATATAATCTACAATTCTTTCCAATAAGGCATAACCTTCAAAACCAAATCTTTCATAAAAAGCAAAATTTGGTTTATAAATAGGGCAGAAATCAATTGTCCCATCAATTACATCTTTTAAAAAATTCTCCATCGAATCAAAGGATGAACTCATTCCTTTGGGGAATTTGTCTGGATCTACATCAAGGCCAATACAAAGTCTATTATCCTTTTTTTCACAAATTTCTTTTAAACGTTTATTGAAAGATAGTGGCATAATGATAAATTTAGGATTCTTTTTCCTTTA
Source organism: uncultured bacterium (assembly GCA_964597475.1). Classification (GTDB taxonomy): domain Bacteria; phylum Fidelibacterota; class Marinisomatia; order SCGC-AAA003-L08; family D37C17; genus JAYZCM01. Next base: position 13,795 of record CAZQYT010000002.1, read on the forward strand.
ATAAAAATTTAGAAAATCAAATTCAAACCTTTGGTTTAAATAATGCTCAGAATTAAATTACTTTCTTTCTTATGGAACAACTTTTACTTAAAATGGATGATGCATCAGAAGTTAAGGTCATTGCAGCTAGCGCCTATAATTTCCGTATTGAATTAGTTAAAAAAGTAGGCAAAGATGACATACCTGCCTTAATTCAAATTTCTAATTGTATGGCTGACCGTTTTGGAAAACAAGCATTACTCACTAAAACAACTATCCCAAAATATTTCAATGCAGAGACTTTACCATTCATAGCAAGATTCAAAGGTGAAATAATTGGATATATCATTGGAGTTCCCTTAGAATATTTCAAACAAGAAAGCTGGGCACATTTTGATATCAACCTAGGGAAAAAAAATACTCTATATACTTATGCATTTGTAGTAAATACTAAATACAGAGGAAAAGGTGGTTATGGTAAAACATTAAAAAGAATTTATATAAATTGGGCAAAAAAACAAAAATATGCGTATGTAACAGGACATGTTGAACAAGGTATCGCAAATCGTTTTTCTAAAGGAACTGAAATTGTAAAAGTTTTCCCAGATTGGTATGGATTAGAAGTACCCTTTGAATATTATCGAAGGCCACTCCTACAATGAAGGACATTCATAATATCAAATCAAACCTGAAAAAAATAAATATCAATCTAAGAGAAAAATCATGTCAATGATTGAAGAAAAACCTGCCATTGTATTTGTCAGAGATGAAATAAGTGAAATAATCATACTTGTTTCAACAGACAAAGGAGCTTTTTTATATTTTTCAGATGCAGACAGGCGCCATTGGGATGTTAGTGGCCCACATTTTATGGGGTCTACCATTCATCATTTAATATTAGATCCAAGAGATGATAAAACATTACTAGCCTCTGTAGATTCTAGAATTTCAGGATTCAACATATACCGTTCAACTGATTTTGGAAAATCATGGATGCCAGCAAAAAAGAAACCAGAATTTCCAAAAAATAATTTAAAAAGACGAGTTGATCATGTTTTTTGTTTACAACCCGGAAATGAAGATGAAAAAAACTGTTGGTATGCGGGAACTTCTCCTCAAGGACTTTTTAGATCAGAAGATGGTGGGAAAAACTGGAAATCTATAGATGGTTTTAATAATAATTCAAATTGGACTAAATGGACAAATAAAAGCCCTGATGGTTATCCGAAAATATCAAAATTACATTCCATACTCATAAATTCAACAAATAAAAATCATTTATACATAGGAATGTCATATGGAGGAGTTTTTGAAAGTTTAGATGCCGGAAATAAATGGACCCCAATAAATGAAGGTATTAAAACTGATCACTTAAAAAGCAAAAACATCAAGTTTGGCCATGATCCACACAATGTAGTATCTCACCCATATAAACCTGAACGATTATACCAGCAAAATCATTATGGCATTTATAGACTAGATAAACCAAATGATAAATGGAAAAGAATTGGAGATAATATGCCTGAAGATATTGGAGATATTGGTTTTCCAATCACACTCCATCCAAATGATCCCAATACTTTATGGGTATTCCCTATTGATGGAACAGAAATTTGGTCTAGAGTTTGCCCGGAAGGGCAACCTTCAATATATTGTTCAAAAGATGGAGGAGAATCATGGTTTAGGCAAGATATTGGGCTACCAATGAGAAATGCATGGTTAACTGTTTTACGAAAAAGTTTAAATACAGATTCAATGATTGAGGCAGGAGTATATTTTGGAACAACATCAGGGTCACTCTGGATGAGTGATAATGAAGGGAATAGTTGGAGACAAATTGCAATCCATCTCCCTAAAATTTTAGCAATTGAAACAGGGAAAATATTAAAAAAATAATATTATGAAAGACTTATCATTAAAAGCAAAAAAAATAAAACTAATTGCAACGGATATTGATGGTGTTTGGACTGATGCTCGCATGTATGTTACTAAAGAAGGTGATTGGATGAAAGCATTCAGCACATACGATGGAATGGCAGTTTCAATACTAAAAGAAAAAGGCATTATAGTTGCAATATTAACTAGTGAAAATACAGACATAGTACTTGCAAGAGCAAAAAAATTAAAAATAGAAGAAGTGTATGTCAATGAGCATGAAAAACTTAAACGTCTTCATTATCTATCTGAAAAATATGAAATCACTATGAAAGAAATTGCATATATTGGAGACGATATAAATGACTTAGAAGCATTAAATGCTGTTGGCTTGTCAGCGATAACACCAAATAGCCCAATAAAAAATATGTTAAATCCAGATTACATTACAATTAGAAAAGGTGGGCAAGGAGCTTTTAGAGAATTTTCAGATTTAATATTGCAATCAAAAAAATAATATGCTATTTTATTTACTCTATTGGCTAATTTCACCAATATTATGGCTTATGCTATTTCTAACCGCAATAATTAACCCTAAAGTCCGTCATCACTGGATAAATGAAAAAAAAACATTAAATGTAGTAAAGCAAAAAATTAAAAATAATAATAAAGCCATTATTCATCTGCATTCTGCATCAATGGGCGAGTTTGAACAATTAAGACCCGTAATTAATGAAATAAATAGAAATAAATACTTCATATTATTATCCTTCTTTTCTCCAACAGGTTTTAAAAAACAAAAAAATATAACAATTGTTGATGCTGTTTGCTATCATCCTTTTGATTTTATATGGTCAGCTTTCTTCTTTTTTAAAAAATTAAACATACAACACTACATCACAACCAGAAATGACATTTGGCCCAATCATTTATTTATAGCAAAGAGATTAAACATACCTACAGTTCTCATAAATGCAAATTTTTATAAAAAATCACATAAAAATTCTTTTTTAATAAAAATGATATATAAACAAGTTTTTAAAAATATCGACATGGTTTTAACAGGGTCTGAACGATTAAAAACTAATCTTCAATTATTATGCTCTAATAAAAAAATTCATATAACTGGTGACAGTCGAATTGATCAAGTTATTAAAAGGAAAAATGACAATCAAAGCAATTTACTTCCAAATATTTATAAAGAATCAACAACAATCATCTTTGGAAGTATTGAACCTTCTGATGATAAATTTTTATTTAATAGCTTAAAGAAGCTATATCCAAATGGAAGCCTAGATTTGAAAAATAAAAAACACTGCTTAATAATTGTGCCTCATGAAATATTTCCAAAAAATATCAATAAAATATATGAAGAATTAGAAAAAATAAATTTAAACCCTACCTACTATGATAATAAAAATAACTTAAATGAAAGTAGAGTTGTAATCATTAATAATGTAGGATTGCTTGCAGATTTATATAAATATTCTGATTTAGCTTATGTTGGAGCAGGCTTTAAGGGAGGTGTGCATTCTGTAATTGAGCCAATGATTTATGCAAATGCCATCGGTTTTGGCCCAAATTATGAAATAGTAGATATGGCAGTCAGTCTAGTCAACTTAAAATTAGCTAAAATAATTAATTCGCAAAATGATTTTACTTCTTTTTTAGATTTAATTAATAACAAAAAAGTATTAAAGGAAATAAAAAAACAAATGGAAATATTTTCAAAGAAGCAAATACTATCATCAAAAAATATAATTAATAAAATATTACATGATGAATAAAAAAATATTAACATCTATTCTATTTATTTTATCTACTTTGTGGGGAGCAAATTTTTCTTTTGAAAATGAAATATTACACTATTCAGTTGGATTTCGTTCATTTTCTGCTGGCAGTGCAACATTATCCCTTAGAACTGACACATTAAATAATAATAATACATATTTACTAATAAGCACCTTGAAAACAAATTCCTTTTTAAGTAGATTCTATAAAGTAAGAGATGTAATTAAGTCATGGCTTTCTCCAAATGATTTTTCACTTATCAAAATAAATAAAAAAATCCATGAAGGACGCTATAAAAAAAACCACACAGCATTAATACTTAATGATAGCATAGCTATAGCAAATAACAAAAAAATTGAATTACCAGGCAATGTTTATGATCCCATGTCATTCATTTATTTTTTAAGAAAACAAAATCTTAAAATAGGTGATGAATATAATTTTTTTTCCTATGGTTCAAAAAAAATAAAAGAAGTACTAATAAAAATTACAAACAAAGAAATCATAAAAGTTCCATATGGCACCTATAATTGTTATGTGGTAGAACCATTTACAAATGATGGAAAACCATTATTAAAAAATAATGGTGCAATGAAAATTTGGCTATCTGAAGATAGCCTACATATACCCATCAAAATTAGACAACATACTAACATTGGCAATATGATATTACAATTACAATCAATAAAATATTCTAAATAAAGGAGCTAAAATGCCTGAAATTAAAGAAAAAAAAATAAATATGGATTTACCAAGTAAAACTGAACGTACATGGGCAATGTTATGTCATATTTCTATTTTTTCTGGTACGATAATACCTTTTGGAAACCTTCTTGTTCCTTTAGTAATTTGGTTAATAAAAAAAGATGATATGAAATTTGTAGATGATCAAGGAAAGCAAATTTTAAATTTTCAAATTAGTATGACAATATACTTGATATTATCAATATTTTTAATAATCTTATTAATTGGAATTCCTATGGTTATTGGTTTGGTTATTTGTAATCTCATATGTACTATCATCGGAGCAATAAAATCAAACGATGGAAAATATTATCGATATCCAATGACAATTCGATTCATAAAATAAGTATTTTATGAAATACTTATTAATTGTCAATCCTCATAGCGGAAAGCAAAACAGCTTAAACATACTAAATCAAATAAAACCTATCTTTAACTCTAATGACATAATTCTTGAAATCATAAAAACAAAATATGCAGGACATGCAAAGGTCATTGCACATGAAATCAATCTAAATAATTATGATGGACTTTTGGCAATTGGTGGAGATGGTACTTTAAATGAAATCATTAATGGTATGCTTACTAGAAAAGATGGAAAAAAAGTCCCTCTAGGCTTAATTCCTGGAGGTTCTGGAAATTCATATTTACATGATTTAAAATTAACTGAACCACTCATCGCTACAAATGCAATTATTAAAAATAAAACACAAGCAATGGATGTTGCAAAAATTGAAATTGAAAATAAAATTCAATATTCAATTAATATGATTGGGTGGGGATTAGTAACCGACATTGGAAATAAAGCTGAAAAATATCGATGGTTAGGTACTAGCAGATATACAATGCTTAGTATCTTGGAAGTATTTACCTATAAAAGTCGTCCGGCAACTCTAATGATGGGAAAAAAAACCATAAAAGATGATTTTACATTTATCATTGCTTGTAATTCCATCCATGTAGGTAATGGAATGAAAATGGCTCCAAGAGCAAAACTAAATGATGGGCTAATTGATTTGATAATTGTTAAATCAGATGTTTCTAAAATACGATTACTTTCTACTCTTCCAAAATTATTTGATGGTACACATATTAACCAAGCTGAAGTTTCCTATTATCAAACACCTTCTTTTTCATTAATACCAAAAAATAATGACATTTTAAATATTGATGGAGAAATAATGGGTAAAACCCCAATAACTGTTAAAATGATTCCTGAAGCTATTGATTTTTTTATTAATAAATAATTATTAATTATGAATTTTAATCAAAAGTGTTATGAACTACTATCCAAAATTCCAAAAGGGAAAATTTCAACTTATAAACAAATTGCAAATATATTAAATACTAAAGCATATCGTGCGGTTGGAAATGCAATGGCTAATAACCCAAACCCAATTATTTCACCTTGTCATCGAGTAATAAAAAGTAATGGATATATTGGAGGCTATACTTTAGGAGTTAAGAAAAAAATTAGTCTGTTGAAAAATGAAGGAATAGTAATTAAAAAAAATGAGATAATAGATTTTGAAAAATATATTCATTCATTTAAATAAAAAATAAATTAAGAATTAATACGATCAAGTATTTTTAAGCGATTTCTAGATCTATTGATTGCCGCTTTTGCGCGATGTAAATTAGTTGAATCATCTTTTAATCTATCCTTTGCACGTTGAAATGCTTTTGCTGCTCTTTCTTTATCAATTTCATCATTTCTTTCAGCAGTTTCAACTAATAACATAACTCCTTCAGGACGGATATCAGCAAAACCGCCATTTGTAGCATAAAAAACTTCTTTTCCATCTTTAATAATTTTAATTTCACCAATATCCATTAAAATCATAGAGGAAGCATGGCCTTTTTTAACGCCAAACAAACCATCAGTTGAAGGCGCTCGTAAATATTCAACTTGTCCTTCACTAATTATGCTTGTAGGAGTTACAATATCCAATTGAAATGTTTTAGACATTACATTTCCTTAGCTTTTTCAAATGCTTCATCAATAGAGCCAACATATGAAAATGCATTTTCAGGACACTCGTCTGCATCACCGTTTAAGATTGCATCAAAACCTGAAACAGAATCCTCTAAAGAAACATATCTCCCTTCTTTTCCAGTAAATTGTTCTGCTACAAAAAATGGTT
>CAZQYT010000003.1:0-19513 GCA_964597475.1 uncultured bacterium
TAAACTCCATTTTATTACGATAATGAAATATTTCATCACAAATCACAATAGGTTCACAATCAATATCAACAAAGCCACCAATTCTATTAAAAATATCTTTAACTTGAAGCTCTTTAGCCATTATTTGCTTTGAATATTCTAAATTTTGGAATGTGCAACCTCCACAATCATAGAAATGTTCACATTTAACATCTACATAATATGGTGACTCAGAAATAACATTCAAGCAACGAGCCTCTAAATATGATGAACGTTTCTTGGTAATGCGAGCATTTACTTTCTGGCCAGGAATAGCATTTTTAACAAATGTTACAATATTATTTAAATAAGCTATTCCCATACCACCAAAAGCCAAGGATTCTACACTCAACTCTACATCGACACCTTTTTTAATAGGAAACGTTTCAGGCATGGAAAAAATTAATAACTATTACAATCTAATATATTAATTAATTTGAATAATTTCATCTCGACCAGGACCAATAGAAATTATTTTAATAGGGACGCCTATGAAATTAGAAATAAATTGAATGTATTGGCGCGTCTTCTCAGGTAGTCCTTCATAAGAACATATTCCTGCTGTTGATTGATTCCAACCTTCAAATGTTTTATAAATGGGTTTAACATCAGATAAATCTGAAATCAACTGTGACATACGATCAGTCTCTTTACCTTTATAATCATATCCAATGCAAACTTTTATCTTTTCAAAATGATCAAGAATATCTAGTTTTGTAAGAGTAATTTCAGTAAAGCCATTTATCTGAACTGAATACTTGGCTTCGACAGCATCAAACCATCCACAACGTCTAAGTCTACCAGTTGTCGCACCATATTCATGGCCAAGATCTTGAAGCTTTTTACCACTATCATCAAACAATTCCGTAGGAAATGGTCCTTTGCCAACCCTAGTCGTATATGCCTTAAAAATTCCTACTATTCTATTTACTTTTGTCAATGGCAAGCCTAAACCCGTAGAAATCCCCCCTGTAGATGGACTCGAAGAAGTAACAAAAGGATACGTACCATGATTAATGTCTAACATTGTACCTTGTGCACCTTCTAATAAAATATTTTTTTTTCCATTAACCATTTCATGTACCATGCTAAACGTATCTTCAACCATATGAGCAATAACAGATGAGTCATTAATAAATCTCTCAATCTCAATCATTATTTCCTTTTTATCATCTTCTAATAATTCTCCACTATTTATTGCACAATCTAATCTTTCATATACTTTTACTTTTAATCCTTCTAAATCATTTAAATCCAAAGCACGAATACCGCAACGATTATATTTATCAACATAGGCCGGACCAATCCCCCTACAAGTTGTCCCAATTTTTTGATCAGAATTTTCTTCACTTTTAGAATCAATCCATTTATGTACAGGAGTAACAATATGGGCATTGGCAGATATGTGAATCACTCCATCATATTGAATATTATTTTTTTCTAACATATTTAATTCTTCAACAAGATCTATTGGATCAATAACCATTCCATTTCCTAACACGCATTGACAATTTTCTGTCAATATGCCTGAAGGTATCTGATGTAATATGATTTTAAGTTCACCTTTATATACAGTATGGCCAGCATTTGCTCCTCCTTGAAAACGAGCCACCATATTTGCATCACGGCTAAGTAAATCTACAATTTTCCCTTTTCCTTCATCTCCCCATTGACCTCCAATCACTGCAGTTATTGACATATGAATTCCTCCATTAATAATTATTCATAAAAAACTTTAAAAATACATTTAAAGTTTTTTATCGAATTTAAATAAAAAAAAAACATAATGATTTAACGTCTTTTTTTTGATTTTTCTTCTAAAAATGCCATTACAGGGCTTGCAATAAATACTGAAGAATATGTCCCAATGAAAACTCCTATAATTAATGCAAAAGCAAATAAATGAATAACCTCACCACCCCAAATGAATAAAACTGCAACAACAATCAAAGTAGTTAAAGAAGTTATTATTGTTCTACTCAATGTTTCATTTAATGAAATATTAATAACCTCCTTTAAAGTTTTTTTAACATATTTTGGGAAATTTTCTCTTATTCTATCAAAAACTACAATAGTATCATTTAAAGAATAGCCAACAATTGTAAGAAAAGCTGCAACAATTGATAAATCAATTTCATATGATAAAAGTGAAAAAATACCTAGTGTAATCAATACATCATGGATTAATGCCACAACACTACCAAAGGCATAATAAAAATCAAACCTAAAGCCAATATAAATTAAAATCATGGATAAAGCTAATATGATTGCCAATATGGCATCAGATTGCAATTCTTTTCCTATCTTGGGCCCCACAGATTCAATACGTCTTATTATAAAATCATCTCCTAAAGCACTATTTAATTTTTCTGAAATTTTATTACTTGAACCAGAAACTTGCATTTTAATCAAGACTTCTTTAGAATTTCCAAATTCAATGATTTCTGTATCTGGAAAATCATTCTGCATCAACTTAGATCTCAATTCAACAATTTGAATTTCTTCTTGAAATTGCAATTGAGCAATCGTTCCACCAGTAAAATCAATCGAAAGTTTTGGACCCCCCTTAGAAATCAAGGAAAAAATACCAATAAGAATGCAACTGATAGATAATAATACCATCACTTTACTTATTTTTAAAAAATTAAAATTAGTTTTTTTTATTAACTTCATAATTAAATACTTAATGTTTGACGTGTTTTCCCAGATGTAAATGCCATTAATACAGTTCGTGTTACAAAGATGGCAGTAAACATGGAGCATAAAATTCCACAACTTAATGTCACGGCAAAACCTTTAATAGTTCCTGATCCTAAATACGCTAAAACTAATGCAGCAATCAAAGTAGTTATGTTAGCATCTAAAATTGTAACAAAAGCACGTTCATATGCTGAATTTATTGCAGCCCTGACAGTTTTTCCAATTGACAGCTCTTCTCTAATTCTCTCAAAAATAATTACATTTGCATCAATTGACATTCCTATTGTCAATATTAAGCCTGCAATACCTGGCAAAGTTAATGTAGCATTAAGACCAGCTAAAATCGCAATTACAAAAACTAAATTTAATAATAATGCAAATGTTGCTAGAATACCAGCTCCTTTATAATAAATCATTATAAAAACAATAATTGTAATTAGTCCTACTAGCATTGCATTTTTTCCAGAATTAATGGAGTCACTTCCAAGTGATGGCCCTATGGTACGTTCTTCAACTATCTCAACAGGAGCAGGTAATTCTCCTGCACGAAGTACATTTGCGATATCTTTAGCCTCATTTACATCAGCAAAGCCTGTGACTTGTGTTTGACCAGTAGGAATTTTATCTCTAATTACTGGGGCCATATAAACTTTATCATCCAAAACTATGGCAACTTGACGATTTATATTTGCACCCGTAAACCTACTCCATCTTTTAGTCCCCTCTGGGCTCATAGACATATTAACCATCCATTGACCTGAAGCTTCACTACCTGCAGTACCCATTGTAGCAGTTGGCTCTCGAACCATTCCTCCTGTTATCTCAGCCTCTGAAGCTATATAATACAATTGTCTATATTCAATAAAAGCACCTGTTTCATCTTGAGCAATTTCAAACTTATTACTCCACAAAAACCGCCCCTCTCTTGGTATTATTTTTTTTATTTTAGTATTATTTAATATTTCCCTTACTATATCATATTCATCAGAGATTACTCCTATTCCTCCTGGTATAGATCTCAAATATCCAGAAAATGGGTTTTCTTTCAATATCTGATTAGATGTTGTATTATCTTGTTCAAATTGAGTTAATAATTTTTCTTCAATAAAAATATCTTCAGAATTTTTAACAATTTTATCTTTAAAACTTAATGATTCAATGGAATCATTTAATGATTTGACTATCGAAGTATCATTAAGTAAAAATGAATCGAGTTTATCCAATACTAATTCCCATTTATTATTTAAGACTAAAGCAAATTCCAATGATGCGGTTCTTTGAATTAAACTTCTTGCTCTATTAGGGTCACTTACTCCAGCTAATTCTACAATAATTCTATTTGCCCCATATTTTTGAATCGTTGGCTCAGAAACTCCAAATTCATCAATCCTATTTCTTATTATTTCCAAAGAGCTTGCCATTGCATTATCTCTTTGAATTCTAAGCTCTTGTATTACCGAATTATTATCTCTCTGCGTTGCTAAATTTGTATAATATCTAAATAAATCCACTTCTTTTTCATCAGAAACTTTTAATAATTCATCAAAAAAATTAGATTGATTCTTAAAGGATTTTTCCTTTGAAAAATTAATAATTTCAATTAATTCAATAGGTTTTTTTGATGCAAGATTTTCAACAAGAATAGGTACATTTACTTCAAGCAGAACGTACATCCCTCCTTGAAGATCCAAACCTAAATTTATGGCATCACTTTTTAATCCTTTTAACGATTTTGAATCATATTGTTTTTTTTCATTTTCGCTTAAAGAATAAAACTTATATGACGGCCAAATCAAATACATTGCCGCAATAATTGCAAAACAAATGATAAGCCATCTATATTTTAGGTCTTGTAACAAATTTTTTAATCAAATAAGAATTGAGGTTAAATATATTTCAATCGAAATACCTATAAGAAATTTACTAACTTCATTTTTTCAGATAAAAGGGATGTTTTTATTTTTTAAAAAAAATTTATTTAGGTAAATATTTAGATATTCCTCTATAACTACCAATTAATGCCAATATAATACCAAGTAAAATATTATGAAATAAAAGATCTAAGGGATTAATCAATGGTAAAGGTATGAATAATTCAAACAAATATTCTTGAAAAGAACTAATTACGTATAAAAATAATAAAGAAAAAGCTGCGCCAAGTAAACCTTGAATGACACCTTCAACAACTAATGGAAAACGTATAAAACTATTTGTTGCACCTAAAAGATGAAGTGTTTCTATGGAATCTTGTTTTGCATGAATTATCAACCTCATTGTATTTGAAACAAGAGTAATTGATACAATAAATATGGAAATACCCAATAAAATAAAAATACCAAATAAATTCCCCATAACTGAATCTATTCTTGAAATAATTCCTTGTTGAAATGATGCCAAATCAACACCATGCATCATTCTAATTTCTTCAACTATTTTTTTCATCTTTCCAGCGTCCCTATAATCTGCTGAAATCTCAAACCTTCCACCCATGGGCAAAGGATTATCTCCAATTATTTTTTCTATTTCTTCATTAAAAAAAGAATAAAACAATTCAGAAGCTTTTTCTTTATCAATAAATTCTCCTTGTTCTATCCCTTCTAAAATTAAAATGGTATTAAATAAATCTCTTGATTTATTTAAATCATAATCTTCATGGAAAAATACTTCAATACGATATTTAGATTTAAATTGATTAGAAAACCCAAGCAAATTATCATAACTCAAATATGCCAAACTAAATATAATCAAAACTATTCCTATTGTAATTGAAGAAATAACTGCAGATATTTTTGCCCTTAAAATGATGCGGAAACTTTCAGAAATAAGAAATAAAAATTTAGTAATCATATTAAACTACAAGTCGACCTTCACTAAGCTCAATAAAACGTTTTTTTCTTGGCTGAATTAACGGAAAATTATGAGTTGACATAAGTATTGCTGCGCCTGATTCTGTAGCAAGTTCTAATAAATCAAGTATTTCATCTGAAACAATTGGATCTAGATTCCCTGTTGGTTCATCAGCTAAAATAACTATCGGATCTTTAACTAATGCTCTAGCAATGGATACTCTTTGCTTTTCACCGCCACTAAGCTGGCCAGGATAATTCTTTTGTTTATTTTCTAAACCAACTTTTTTGATAATCTCATGGACTTTATGTTTTATTACTTTATTCTTTTCACCTGAAATCTGTAAAGGCAGTGCGATATTTTCATATACAGTTCTATCTTGAATTAATCTGTAATCTTGAAAAATCATACCAATTTTTCGTCTAAATCTATGAATTTGACGTTTAGGCAGTTTTTTTATATCTTCACCATTTATATATAATTCTCCATCAATAATGGGAACATCTTTATAAATAGTCCTTAATACTGTGGATTTTCCTGCGCCTGTTGGCCCCATCAAAAATACTAATTCTCCTTTGGGGATGTGAAAAGTAAGATTAAATACACCAATGTTATTAGCATATGTTGCAGTCACATTTTCAAATTTTATCAAAATACAAACCTAACCATAATAAAAGTTAAAATAAACAAATATCACATAACAAAATATCAATAATAATCCTGACAATTTATTTATTCCATTTTTCAGTTTAATCATGATAAACATACTTAAACTTAATAAAATTAAAAAAATAGAATGTACAAATATTTCATCAAAAGAAATATTTATATCACCAAATAAAAGTGCTATACCTAAAACAAAAACAATGTTCATTATATTTGAACCAATTACATTCCCAAGGACAAATTCATTTTCACCTTGCTTGACTGAAACTAATGATGTTACTAATTCAGGCAAAGATGTACCAAGCGCAACAATAGACATTCCAATAATTAAGTCTGATACTCCTAAATAAATAGCAATACCTGTTGCCCCTTTAATGAAAAATGTGGCACCAATAGCTAGCCCAATAATTCCAAAAATAATTTGTAAAGTAATTTTTTTTATATTAAAAATAGAAGATTGTTCATGGTTACCATCTATCCTATCATAATTAATTAAAAAAAATACATAAAGAATTAATATAAAAATAAATGAAAAACCTTGCCAAAGAAACAAACCACCTGAAAAAATAAAAATTACTGGAAGAAAACTAATGACTAAAAAGAAATAAAAATCATAACGTACTTTTGAAAATGAAAATTTAATTTCTGAAATCAACGCCGTTAAACCCAAAACCAAGCCAATATTAGCTATATTTGACCCTATTACATTACCTATGACCATATTTTGTTGCTGCCTGATATTAGCTAAAATACTAACTACTAATTCTGGCAAACTAGTCCCCAAGGCTACAATGGTAATTCCAATCATTATAGGAGAAATATTAAATTTCATTGCTAAGCGCCTACTCCCCTTAACTAAAAATTCTGCACTATAATAAAGTAGAATGCAACCTATTGTGAATTGAATTATATTAATACCCATTTATTATAAATAAGTTAATTTTTCAATATTCATAGCATAATAAATTATATACATTAACATATTAATAAAATCATTATGGCTATTATTTGATTTTATAAATTTTATTTTTATTAATATAATTATTTATTTTCATTGGCAAATCATTAATTACTGATTCACAATTATTAAATTTTTCTCTAATCCTTCTTGAAGAAATATTAAAGTCGAAATCATTAATTTGAATGGCATCAATTTGATCTACTATCATTTCTTTCTTATTCATCCTATTAAAAACAATGATTTTTACAGAATTTAATATTTTTTCATGATTTTTCCATTTTTTTATATTCAAGAATTGATCTTGCCCTAATACCATAGAAAAACAATCCTCAGGATATTTTTTTTTAAAATGTTTAATTGTATCATACGTATAACTAAAAGATTTTTTACTCACCTCATAATCATCAATGATGATTTTTCCTTTTACATCTTTAATCATTATTTTCAACATTTCAATTCTATGGAATGCAGAAGCGATGGGTTTATTTTTTTTTAAAGGAGATTGAAATGCAGGAATAAGAATGAAATGAGAAATGTCAAATTTCTCAAAGCATGTTTCAATCATTTTTAAATGACCTAAATGTGGAGGATCAAAGCTTCCACCAAAAAAATAAATATTCATTTATATAATTGGTAATAATGATGGATTTTTAAACCACTCTCAGTATCTTTTATGAGATTATCAGCCATATCATATTTTTCTGATTTTAAAAATCTACTTTTTTCCGCTTTCAAATACCTTTTTGCACCTTTACGATTATCACTTAAAATATGAGTAAATATAATTCCAATTCTAGCTTCATCCGAGAATTCAGTATCATAATAATTATTTAATACAGATCTAAAATAAATTATTGCTGAGTCATATTCTTCTAATTTCAAATAAAGGCGAGCAACTTCATATTCTTTTTTTGCCAATTTATATCGTAATGCAACTATTGATTTTTCAGCATTTTCAATAAAATCAGATTGAGGAAAATCTTCGATGAACATCTGTAATTGTTCTAGTGCTCTTTTAGTTTGCTTCTGATCTCTTTGATATGAATTAGAAGATAAAATGGCACATTCACATATTCTATAACGAGATTTTTCAATTTTAATAAAATCATTGCTAAACCTAACATACCTATCATATGCTACCCAAGCCTCATCATATTCTTTAATTTCAAAGAGACATTCACCTTTATAAAACTGTGATTCATTTGCCCATTTTGAACCAGCATCACTTATTATTATATGATCAAATTCATCTCTTGCACGAGAAAATTTTCCTTTATTAAAAAATTTTACCGCTTTTTCAAAATTACTTGAAAAATCAGGATTAACATTAACTGATTTATTGCCACAGTTGATAAAAAATAAAATCAATAAAATAGTTGAAAATCTCTTCATTTCAAATTCCAATTCAAAGTTACTTGAATGCCGCCTAAACCTGATTTATTTTTTAAATCTGGATATGAATCTATATTCATCAAATATTTTGTATTAGAAATTCTTGATAAAATCAAAACATCAATCATGCTAATAAAATGATTAATAAGCATATAGCTACTAGCCCTTTCTGCTTTAATTGAAAACTCATTATGGGAAGACCACTCATCTTGATATGTTTTTTGCTTTGGCGACATAATTATTGTATTATTATTGTTTGTTTCTGACACTATTGCATCAGTACGAGCATCTTCCCAGCCTGCAAAATACATGGAATATTTCTGAATTCCTTCATAAAAATGATGATCTAATATAAGTCTTCCGCCATTTACTGCCAACGCATCAGTTATATTCTCAATATCAGATTGACATTCTCTTGGTTGATCTTGAAATGATTGATTCAATGATGAATTGATGTCACATAATTCTCTATAAACATCTTTAAAATCAACTTCATTACTTGAATTAATAATTTCACCTTTATATTCAAAATTGACACTATGACTATGGTCCCAAATATCTAAATAACAATGCGGAAAATCATCACAATTATCACCATTATAAGTTTGTGCAGTAGTATTAATAAAAGCAGCTCTAATTTGATGCCAAGAATCATCTGACCCATCATGCCAACTAGCAGGATTCCCTGATTCCCATGCATAATAATCATGAATCCATCGAGCTAAATCCCAGTTTTGTTTAGCATGCAAGACATAGGAATCTCTTTTATCTTTCGCTTTTTTTTCATTGGAAAATTTTGAAAATAAAGCCAATCCTTCCACCCCAAGGAAAATCAATCCTCTTTTCCATCTACCCATATATGCTTGACCTGATCCCGGAATAATAAAAGATGATATCATCGCTACAATTGGTGATTTATTTTTTTTATTAATCATTAAATCATTGATTGAAAAATTAGAATCTACCATTGTACTATCTAAAGAAGTAAATAATAAAGAATAAGTGAAATTATTTTCTATACTTGAAATATTACACCAAGAAACTGTCATCATAGCAAAAAATATGTTAATATTAATAATTCTATTCAAAAAATAACCTAATAATCAAATAACAATGTAAAATAATGTTTTGCTTTTTCATCAGCATCATTAATTGGTTGATGATATTCATAACCTATTGCTGTTGGATAGGAATAAAATGAAAAGCCATTCATTCTAAATTCTAAACCACATGATAGTTTATGATTTTTTACAAAATCATTAAAATCTTTATCCATGGCTGCACCAATTTGAAAAATTCCTCCTATTGACAAGTTCTGTAAATTAAATTGTGCTAAAACAAAATTTTCTTCTATAAAAAGAGGTAGTCTAATGATACTAGAGCCAATAAAATAATAAGGTCCAGTCAATGTGCTATCATAAAAAGTATAACCTTTCATGCCAGGCATTCCTCCACCAAAAAAATGAAAGAAATCATCTATATTTGAATTTGATAGTCCTCCTCCTAATGCCGATAAACTTGCAACTATTTTTTTATCTTTATTTAATGTAAAATGCTTATTAACATCAAATGTAATTCTAAATGTATTGTGTGGAACAAAGTTTGCTCCAAAAGTACTATGCTCTTCACTTACAGAAAATCCATCCATGAATTGATTCCATTCATGGCTAATAACACCATGAACTTCATACCCATTATTAGGCAACATATTCATTAAAAAACTTCTCTTCCGCTTATCCAAATCATAAATAAGCGATAAAGAATGTCCTCTATAATAATCAAAACCAAATTCACCATACCTATGAATTGTATTCAAACTATCATATTCCCAATATTGATACACATTTTGATAAATATGCTGTCTATAATTACTAAAATTATATTGAAATTTATATTTACCACTTCCAAAAGAAAAACGAGTACCCAAGTCTAAAGAAAAAAGATTGAATTTTAAATCATTATAAATATGAATGTTATCTACCGTAGTCCCATCTACACGAGGATAAAGAAATGGTTTTTTTGCATCTCTATGACGCGATATCCAATAAAGATTTGAATAATAAGTCAATTTATATTTCATGTATTCCATCATCAAAAAAACATCCATATCTGATAATTCATTCATGGAAATTCCCCCAAAAAGTGAGAATCTATCAATTACTTCTGAACTATAAAAATATATTCCCGATTTTATAGTATTATAATCCACCATTATTTTAGGTATTATTGACATGGATAGCATTTTTTCTTCATAATCAGTAGCAGGCAATGTTTCCCCAATAATTAGATCAGATAAATTATGATCTTTAAAATAATCATTTTCATAC
The DNA here is from genome assembly GCA_964597475.1 of uncultured bacterium. Classification (GTDB taxonomy): domain Bacteria; phylum Fidelibacterota; class Marinisomatia; order SCGC-AAA003-L08; family D37C17; genus JAYZCM01. The sequence goes on from CAZQYT010000003.1 coordinate 10,912, forward strand.
CCAACCAGTTCATTGGCAATATCTGTTTTAGTTATTAAAGAAATGTTATACTTCCCTTTTTCAAATAAACTATATAAAATATTACCCGTTTTTGAAACTGAAGGCATAAAAGCTCCTCCCAAAACATTAGTCAAATATTCTTCATTACCATTTTGTAAAAAAACTAAATTCATGATTCCAGACCTATCTGTCGCATAAATCATACCATCCAACATCTTAGAAGGATCTCTACTATCCCAATAAGTTTTTTTAACAATTATTAATTGACCTGATTCATCAACCTTATAAATTTGTCTGCCTTGATGATAAACACCATCTACATATAAAACCTCATCTATCCATGCTAAAGAAAATAAATGAATACCATTATTTAAATCAGTTACAGGTTCAAATAATAATTCCTCATCTTTTAAATTTAAAACTGAAGAAATCATGATATTTGAAGTACCATCAAAACTATTTATAGCAACAATTCTTTTTGTTTTAAAATTAAATACAGGAGATGTTAACCGACTATCAAAAGTCATCCTTTTTTCTTCTTCTTCATTAAAGAAATAAACATATAAATCAAAGAACCTTGAACCCAATTTATTAGGTTTACTCTTTTTTGAATAAATAATAGTAGAATCATTTATCCAAGATGGAGCCGAATATACACCAGATGCAATTTTTGTCGATAATGAATCTGAAAAATCATAATAAAATAAATCAGTTTGACCAAAACCATCATTTTCTTTATTTGACAAATAAGCAAATTTCTTTTCATTCGGAGACCAAATAGGATGAATATTCGTTGTGCCATCAGATATTAATAATTTACCTTTATGCTCATTTTCAATAATTTTTTGAGTTTGCCTTACATAATTTACCTTCAATTCAGCTTTCCATCTATCATACAAATCACTTCCCCAAACACCCGTTGCATTTTTCATTGATTCATTTATTGAATAATTAAACGGATTAGACAATTCATTTGAAATATTTTTCAATATATCCAACCCATATTCATTTACTAACCATTTGCAAAATAAAAAACCTTGATTATAAGTTGACTCATTTCCAATTCCTCTTTTCCCAAATGAATTCATTGCTTCAAAGGGTAATAAATTATCATTCAAAATACGATCTCTTACAATCATATCACGATGTGAATCCCAAAAATCAAAATCTGCATCAGGGTACATAAATTGAGCAGTACCCTCAGCTAACCATGGAGGTACGCTAACACCAGGAATTGGGTAACTTATTAAAACATTAGGATATCCATAAAGCACATCCTCTCTTTTTTCATTTTCATAATTTAAAAATTGAATGAATGATGCAGGAAACCGCCGAGGATATTTCATTGCTGCACCAATCTGTATTATATGAGTAAATTCATGAGTTATCACATTATTTAACCAGCGATGTGCGCCTCTAAGATCATAATCTAATGGTAAAGCCCAAATTACAATTTTATTATCATAATAATAAGCCATTCCATTTGACATGTCATTTACATCTTTAATGATTAAATGAGTTTTTGAATCTGGCTCAAAATCATAAAATGAAGTAATAGGGTCATAAATTTTTTCAGCTACCATAGCAGCTTCTTCAGCAGATCTTTTTGTTTCTAAATGATAATGTATAAAGAAATGTTTTGTTTCAATTGTTTTCCATTCTAATTCAGGATGATTATGCCAACCTTGACAAAACACAAAACTTATAATAAAAATAAACGGAATAAATCTATTCATTTTATTACTACCAATCGAACTAATTCCGAATCTCCAATGTCTCTCTTTATTTCAGCTAAATATAAACCCGAATCAAGAGAAATATCATTCCATAAAATTTCATTATATTCATTTCCAGTTGTTGTCAGTGATTCCAAATCATCTTTGATTAAAAAACCTGCAGCATCATAAATACGAATTTTTACACCACCAGCTGAAGTGTCCATAAAAAATCTAAATGTTGTTTTACCATTAGTAATTGGATTGGGATAGTTATAGGCTTTTTGCTTATAATATATTCCATTATCAATCAAGGGCACATGCAAACTCATTTCATCAGTTGTAGACAAACCAGATCGACATCCTTGAGAATTAAGCCAATAACTATTATCCATATCTAAATCAAATAATAACAATCTAGCCCCATCAATAAGCGCCATCTTCCCATTCCAATATGGTATCATTGCCAATTCTTGCTCCGAATCAAAAGATGGGATCTGTTTTACTCTCAAACCTGAATTTGATAAAACTATGATATCATTATTTTCTCTACATATTATCTCAGGTTTCCCATCTTCAATATTTAATATATTTGCAATGAGAGGTACTCCTGAAAAATTACCATCTACAGGAAAACCATTTACTAATGTACCATTTGTATCATTAAAATTTTTTATGATTATCTTACCATCTTCATCAATCGTTACAATCTCATCTAAACCATCTTTGTCAATGTCTCCCAAAGATTGAACATTTTCAATACATGTTGTATCTGGATACATTGTCACATCAACTAAACCACATACATATGAATCATTGTCAAAACCTTCACAAATATCCTCATAGCAATCACCAATGGACAAATAAGAAAATTCATCACCATGTGAATATATGAATTTGTCTTCTTCATAATCAAAACCATCCTCAACTAATGATATACCATCATCAATAGAAGAATGCTGAATAATCACTCCATCTTTTTCATAAAAAACATATCCTATCAAATTCTCATCATCTACCATATTACCCAAATAATTTATTGGCTCATTTGAAAGATGAAAAATATCAATGCCATCATCAAAAATAATTTTTATTTCCATTTCATCAGAAATCCCACTTAACACTTCAATGGATAAAAATGAATCAGCATCATTACTTGTTTTAGTATTAGGATAAGAATATTTATTAAATAATGTGTTTTGAAATCCTGAGTTTGCATCATTATATGCAGGATTACCTTTATACCAAAAATCCCACTCCCATCCATAAGAATTAGAATTACTCATAAATAAATAACTTTCAAATCCTATGTCTAATGCACCATCCGCCTCCTCCAATTGAATGAACTTATTATTTTTGTCATTATTTAAATCATTTTCAAGGGGTTTAACTATATGCCATATCAAAATTCCAGATCCAGGCAAGCCAATATCATAATTTATAAAATCTGAAAAAACATTACTTTCTAAGTCTTCATTAAGAACACCTGATTGATTTTCAACAATTTCTAAAACATCAAAAAAATCTAATCTACTATTAGAATACAGGCTTTCATCAACACAATTCTTGATTTGCGCCTCATTTACAATGATCTCATTTAAATCTACTCCATTGCAATTTATGCTACAATTTTCACATAAATAATCATCAGCAAGCAAATATCTTAAAAAATCAATATCATAACCTGGAATAATTTCATTATTTCTATTTTCAATCAAAAAATATTCTTCTTCAGAAATATCAATCTTATAAATGCTATTTTCATCTGTAGAATAGGAAGAAATAGATAATGACTCTATGTTAACATTATTATTTATTTCATTCACATTAGACCAGCCTGCTTCAATACGAGTCCATGGATTAGGCACCGCCGGGATCACCCCATGGCCATTATTTGATCCATGATCCATCAAACCAAATAAACCTATTCCAGGGTTACCATAGTCAGCTGAATTAGGATCATTATTAAACATTGGAGGAAGTCCTAATTCATATCCTAGCTGTAAAGCGAAAACTCCCGTTAAACCCATTTGTATTTCACAAAGATCTTCCGTGCCATAATCAGGATTGCCAAAAATATCCTCTACAACATCATAGTAAATTAAATTTTGAGTTTCAGGTAATAAAATACCTGATGAAATTTCATATGGTAAATTATTTTGTTTTATCATGACAGGATCAATTCCATACATCATCTGTTCATCAATATATGCACTTTTTAAATCATAAATAGTTGGATCCAATGAGGGATAAGAAAATTCTTGACCAATGCCAGCATGAAAAACAATGAACACTACATCATCTGGGGAAAATTCTTCATTTTCAAAAAAAAATTCAATGTCTAATTTTGCTGAATCTATTGCTTCTGTAAATAATTCTGCTAAAAAACCATCTCCTTTTGCATAATATTCCATTTCATTAGACATGGTATAATAACCATTTTCAGAAGAATTAGAATTTGATATCATATATGTTTCAAAAGGTAAACTACCATTGGAAATATTTTTGTAATAACTACCAGCAGCATTTAATTGTCTTAAAAAATAAGCTTGATTATGTGGAGGTGGATCTAATAAAAAATTTTCACATCTTAATGTTGAACTACCATAAAATTTATTATAATGACTTACATCTTGATCTAAAAATTTGCCTAAGCCACTTGTCTTTGGATTATTAGGATTTTCAATTTGAAAATCAACCATCAACCCTACCAGTCGTAAAGTGCTCGGTATGTTAAATGAAGTTGAGTTGTTTTGATTATGAATATTAGAAAATTTTATGTTCTCTAAATAAGAATTAGCCCCAAATGTGAGGCTAATCATAAAGAAAATAATTTTAGGATAATTCAATGATCTTGTAATGTTAGTTATATTGTCATGTTAATTGAAAAGAACATTGTATTTGCACGCGGGTGACCTTGTTCTCCCGCTGTATAACCGAAATCAAAACCATATTTAAGTAAACGAATCCCCGCACCAAAAGTTGGATTAATAACCTTACCTTCATAATCATATATATACCCAGCTCTTAATACAAAATTGTCCGTATACCAATATTCAAATCCAATGTTATATATGATATTTTTAAATTCATCAGAAAATTTTCTATTTTTCCCAGTACCTTTTTCAAGCTTTGTATATGTTGTTTCGTCTATTCGTGATATTTCTTTTGAATATTTTCCATTAGACGTCTCTATCCACTCAGTATCACATTCATATTCATTATTAGTTTTAGTAAGGATACCGTTACAATCCCAACCACCAATTCTCCTATCACCATCTAAGTCTGAATCTCCGCCATAGTACCAATCATCTAACCAAGAAGTAAAAATAGCCAAATACCAAGGGTCATCAAAATACCCTACAACATCATATTCTTTTTGCCCCTTTGAATTATACATCCCATCTTCACCTGACGTAGCGTCTGCAATATCACTTCCTACTAAATTACCAGATTTATTATAACCGCCAACATATCCATCATCATCCCAATCCATCATCGTATAACGAGAAACTAATAATTTATTCATATCAAACATTAAATTTAATTTATTATTCCCATCATTATATAATTGAGCAAATAATCCCATACGCATATTAGTAGGAGAAGGATCTGCTTGAGCTGCATCTACAAATGTAATTTTAGGCCCAATATTTGAAATACAAAAACCCAAATTAAATTTATCTTCTTCTGATTGTTTGATTTCCATTGAATCAAGCTCTTGCAATGTTGCCTCTTGCATCCCCATTATTGATTCAATTTCAATTAGCAAATCATCAGAAATCTTAATAATTTTTTCATCTTTTCCATTTATTTCTTTAAATAAATCATCTTGAATATTTAAATCAAGCCTCCACTCTCTAACGACATCTATGCTATCAAGTAAAACATTTATTTTTGATAAAATGATTGAAAGACCTTCATCTATTTTTCCATGTGAAGATAAATCATCAATAATTTTTAATTTATTTCTTTTTATTTTAATCTCATCCATTAAAATTTCTTGATCTTCAATTATATCATAAATATTACTTTCATTTTCAAAAAAACTAATGAGTTTATTATTTATTTCACTTTGAGATTCACGAATTTCTAAAAAAGAATCAAACCATCTTTTAATGTTTTTTTCTTTTTTAATTTTTAATTTTTCAGAATTTCCTTTAAATTTTTTCAAATAACCAATGTCAAATGCAAAATCAGTAGAATTACCACTGCCTTTTTCGGCACCTACAGCTGATTCAGAAAGTTTTTGATGAAAAATCTTTGCATTAAAACCAATTGAAGAAGATTCAGATAATTTTGTTCCAAAACTAAATGATGCAGCACTCATAAAACTCATCCAATTAACTGTTGGCTGATTATTTGCATCCATTCCAATTTGTTCACCAAGATTTAAATAAATAATATGACCGCCAACAGACCCTAAGCCTTCAATATAATGTCTATAAGCAAGAAATTCATAATATAAATCATCTGCTAAATTTGGCAACCATTGAACATGCATGCCAACAGCCTCCCTCCCTTTCAAAAAAGCTAATCCTGAAGGATTATAATAACTAGCATAAGCATCATTAACTCTTGCAACCTGTGCCTCGCCCGCCCCTTGTGGTCCAGCGCCAGGAGAAATTAATAAAAATATTGCTCCTGCTTCTCCAACTGCGAATAAATTGTTTATCAATAATACCAATAATAATAATTTCATCTTCATATTTTCACCTTATAATAAAAAACCGAGCACCCTATATATCATGCCCGGTCTCATGAATAAATTGTCAACAGGATTGCATATCTATAGCAATTAAATAATAATTTTTTATAATCATTGATCTATAAAGACCCTGTTAACAATACTCTATGAAATTTACCCTTTCAAATTCTTTATAATTTATCTGTTTTCAAACATAGAAAACAATACTCACATTAACATTAACAAATGAAAAACAATAAAAGTTCCATAAATTAATTTCAATACTATTTTTTACCCTTCCAATATGCCTTCATATATTTAGTCGGATTAGTTTTAAAATCTTTAATTAGAGACCTTAAATCATCCACTAATCCATTTACATTTTGATGAATGGAATCTTCATTAATCAGTTTGCCCAATGTACCATCACCTTCTTCAATTTTAGAAAATATTTTATCAAGCTGTGTTGCCATACTAGTAATAGATTTTGCACTATGATGTAATTCATTTACTACTTCTTTTAATTTTTCTGGATCACCTGTTATGATTTTAACATTATTAAGAATTTCATCTATTTTTTTCATTTCTACATCTATACCATTTTTCAATTCACTAGAAAGCTCTCTTAAATTTTTAATAGTTAATTGAAAATTATTTTTATCTTCATTAGAAATCAAATTCTCATGACTTGAAATAAATGCATCTAACTTCATTGAAAATGACTCCATATTCTTCAAAGTCATTTGAATATTTTCTTTTTCCTGATCTCCTAAAGTCGACTTCAATTGACGAGCAAATGCAGAAAGATCATGAGTCATTGGTACTATATCTGGTGTTATTTCTGTAATATCAAATTCTCTCAAACCTTCCACGGTCGCTCCAGGCAAAATAAAATCTTTTCTATTATAGCCAGGTGTGATTGAAATAAATTTTGAACCAATCAACCCTTCACTTTTCACCTCGATTTTAGAATCAATGGGAATACTAAATGAAAAAGAATTATCAATCGACAATTCTACTGCTATTTTTTGTCCCTTGATACGCGTTTGAGAAACTTTACCTATTTTTTTTCCTAACATATCTACTTGGTCACCTGTATGAAGCCCTTGCACATTTTCAAATAGTACTGTAAATGAATAATTTGATTTTTTTAATGAGATATCTTGCAAAAACAATAAACCTCCTATAAAAACTGTACTAAAAAAAATAAATATAAAACCAATCCAAAACAATCTCGATATTTTCATTTCAAATCTCCTTAATCAAACTAAAATACTATTCCCTGTAATAAACTGTTGTACTATCATATTATTCACATTTTGCATTCCAGAAGAATCTCCATCATAAATTATTTTACCATCATTTAACATTAATACTCTATCAGAAACATCATTTACCGTTTTCATTTCATGCGTTATTATAACAGAAGTCACATCTCCATCTTTTTGAAATTTATTTATCAACCTATTAATTTCATCTGTCATTATAGGATCTAATCCAGTAGTTGGTTCATCATAAAATAAATAAGAAGGTTTCAAAGCAATTGCCCTAGCAATACCTATCCTCTTTTTCATCCCTCCAGATAATTCAGAAGGCATTAATTCTTCAGTTTTTTCCATTCCAACTTTTTTTAAAGAGTCTTCAACTCTCATACTTATTTCATTTTCATTTAATTTCGTCAATTTTTTTAAAGCAAGACTAATATTTTCACTTACATTTAATGAATCAAAAAGTGCTCCAAACTGGAATACCATTCCAATTTTTGATCGAATCGCTTGTAATTGTTTGAAATTCATGGAATTAATCAATTTATTATCGATATATATAGTTCCTAAATCAGGCTTAATAAGACTAATTAAACACTTTAGCAATACAGACTTTCCTGCGCCACTTTTACCAATGATTGTTACAGCTTGACCTTGAGGAATTGAAAAATTAACATCAGATAAAACACCTTTTTCACCAAAAGACTTACTAAGATTTTTTACTTCAATCATAATAAAATCTCTGCCAAAAAATAATCTAAAAATACAATCATAACACAAGAGACAACTACTGTTGTCGTAGTTGATTTCCCAACACCATTTGCACCTCCAGTAGTAAAATAACCTTGATAGCATGCAATAGATGTAATTGCAAAACCAAAGCATAATCCTTTAATCAATCCAAACCATGCATCCCAAGGACGGAACCAACTTCT
>CAZQYT010000004.1:0-18987 GCA_964597475.1 uncultured bacterium
TTTTATAACTTCTAAATTATGTTCGATAACTATTACAGTATTACCCTTATCAACCAAATTATGTAAAACATTTAATAACATTTGTACATCTTCAAAATGTAAACCCGTTGTTGGTTCATCTAATAAAAACAAGGTCCTTCCTGTTGCAGCTTTAGATAATTCTGTTGCTAATTTAACTCTTTGAGATTCGCCACCAGATAATGTTGTAGCCTGTTGACCTAAACGTATATATCCTAAACCTACATTATTTAAAGTATCTAATTTCCGTTTTATTTGAATATGGTTTGAGAAAAAAAATGAAGCTTCTGATATTGTTAATTCTAAAACTTCTGATATTGTTTTTCCTTTATACGTTATTTCCAATGTTTCTCTATTATAACGTAAACCCTTACACTCTTCACATTGTACATACATATCTGCCAAAAAATGCATTTCAATTTTAATTAATCCGGCACCTTGACATGATTCACATCTCCCTCCTTTCACATTAAATGAAAATCTACCTGGCTTGTAACCTCGAATTTTAGATTCAGGTAATTGGCAAAATAAATCTCTAATATGTGTAAATAGTCCTGTATACGTTGCAGGATTAGACCTTGGAGTTCTTCCAATAGGTGATTGATTAATATCAACAATTTTATCTAAATATAAAAGACCATTAATGGAATTATATTGTAAAGGTTTTTTTATTGAAGCATATAACTCTCTTGATATTAAAGGAAATAATGTTTGATTAATTAATGTTGATTTTCCAGATCCAGAAACTCCAGTTATGCTAATAAACTTACCTAATGGAAATTTTACTGAAATATTTTTCAAATTATTTCCACTTGCACCAGATAAAGTCAGATATTTATCAGTCCTTTCATTTGATCTTCTTTTTACATGTAATTTCTTTTCTCCAGATAAATATTTTCCAGTTAATGATTTTTTGTTTTTAATTATATTTTGAGGAGTATCTTCTGCTACAACTTTTCCACCTTCAATACCTGCTTTCGGCCCCATGTCTATCACCCAATCAGAAGCCATTATGGTATTTTCATCATGTTCAACAACAATGATGCTATTACCTATGTCTCGAAGATGATGTAACGTCTTAATTAATCTATCATTATCACGTTGATGTAGCCCTATCGTTGGTTCATCCAATACATATAAAACGCCCATAAGCTGTGAACCTATTTGAGTTGCCAAACGTATTCTTTGAGATTCACCGCCAGACAAAGTATTTGCAGATCTATTCATTGTAATATAGTCTAATCCAACATTAACTAAAAAAGTTAATCTAGATTTAATTTCCTTTATTATTTATTCTGCAATTTCTAACTTTCTTTTATTTAATGACAATTCATTAAAAAAAACTAATAAATCTCCAATGGTTTCTTTAGTTAAAAAATTAATATTCTTATCATTAATTGTAACAGCAAGACTAGCCTTTTTCAATCTAGCTCCCTTGCAATCAGGACAATCTTGAACTGCCATAAATTTTTCAATCCATTCTTGCATGCGTGTGGAATTTGTTTGAGAATATCTTCTTTCTAAATTTGGAATTATACCTTCAAAACTACCTTTATATTCTCCTTTAAACTTCTCTGAAGAATATGACATTGTTATTTTTTTTTCAGATGAAGTACCAAATAAAAGAACCTTTCTTACATCTTCTTTTAAATCTTTCCATGGAGTTGTAAAATTGAAATCATAATGAAATGCTAAACTTTTCAATATAGAACTATACCAATTTCCACGCGGTTGCTCACCTATTGGAAGAATACATCCTTGAACTAAAGATTTTTTTTTATCAGGCACAACTAAATCTGGGTCAATTGACACCTTTGTTCCAATTCCATCACAAGAACTACAGGCGCCAAATGGGGAATTAAAAGAAAATGCTCTAGGTTGCAATTCATCAAAAGAAATATCACATTTAGGACATGAAAAAAATTCACTATATAAATGTTCTCTTTTTCCTATCTCATTAATTATAACCAAACCATTTCCTATTTTTAAAGCCAATTCTATTGATCCAGTTAACCTATCTTTAATATTTTCTTTAATGATTAATCTATCAACTATAACTTCAATGAAATGTTTTTTATTTTTTGTTAATTTAATTTCATCTGAAAGATTAAATTCTTTCCCATCAATACGAATACGGACAAATCCTTCTTTAGAAATTGAAGACATAACATCTTTAAATTGCCCTTTTCTTCCTCTTACAACTGGTGCTAATACTTGAAATTTAGATTCTTTTTCAAATGATAAAATATTATCAACAATTTGTTGTACAGTTTGTCTTTCAACATCACCTCCACAAGAATAACAATGCTGATTTCCAATTCTTGCAAATAAAAGCCTTAAGTAGTCATATATTTCTGTAATAGTTCCAACTGTTGATCTGGGATTTCTACTAGAAGTTTTTTGTTCAATTGAAATCGCGGGAGATAAACCTTCAATATAATCAACATCTGGCTTTTCCATTAAACCTAAAAACTGACGTGCATAGGCTGACAAAGATTCAACATAACGTCTTTGACCTTCTGCATATATCGTATCAAATGCCAATGACGATTTTCCAGAACCTGATAATCCAGTAATTACAACTAGTTTATCTCTGGGAATTTCTACATCAATATTTTGCAAATTATGCTCCCTAGCACCTTTTACATAAATATTTTTTTCACTTTGTCTGTTTATATTTTTTTTCATCACACGCAACCCCTAACCTAACTATTTTATTTATGTGTGAAAAAGAATTATTTATAACCACATAATTTAATTTGATTTATTTAAAACAATAGAGTTGCAGTAATTTTACTAGATATGAAAAAAACTAAATATATAATATGTTTATTTTTATTATTTTTATTTTTACTTGGATTTAAAAAAGATGTAGTAAAAGATCAATTTCAAAAAATGAACACATTAACACAAATTATTCGCTTGGTTAATGAAAATTATTTTGAAGACATAAACATGGATGATATCATGGAAGGTGCAATTATTGGACTCCTTGATAGGCTAGATCCTCATTCAAGTTATATTACATCTGAACAATTAGAACTTATCAATGAACAATTCGATGGTGAATTTGAAGGAATTGGAATAGAATTTAGTATTTTAGAAGGATATATCACTGTTATTTCTCCAATACCAGGAACACCTTCTGATAGAGCAGGACTTCAATCTGGTGATAAAATAGTTCGCATTAATGATAAGTCTGCATATAAAATTACACAAAAAGATGTAATGGAAAAATTAAGAGGGAAAAAAGGAACCTCTGTAGATGTTACAATCTCAAGACAAGGTATGGAAGAAAACTTTGAAGTCACACTTGTTAGAGATAAAATTCCAATTGTTAGTGTGCTCGCAAGTTTTATGATAGATGAAAGAATAGGCTACGTAAAAGTAAATCGATTTGCAAGAACAACCGCATTAGAAGTAAAAGATGCCTTAACAAATCTAGAAAATAATGGTATGGAAGAACTACTTTTAGATTTTAGAAATAATGGCGGAGGCATGATGGATCAAGCAATTAAAATAATAGACATGTTTATTTCATCTAACGATACCATACTATTTACAAAAGGGAAAATTCCAAATTCAAGTGAAGTTTATTATGCTAAAAGAAATAGAAATGATAAAACATATCCTGTAATAATTTTAATTAATAGAGGCTCTGCAAGTGCGAGCGAAATTGTATCTGGCGCATTTCAAGATTTAGATAGAGGATTAGTTGTTGGAGAAACAAGCTTTGGAAAAGGGCTTGTACAAAGACAATACCTTTTAAGAGATGGATCAGCAGCAAGAATTACAATAGCTCGTTACTATACGCCATCAGGAAGATTAATTCAAAGAGCATATGATGATGTGGCTGATTATTATACTGATTTAATTTCAGAAAATAGAGAACTTGAAGATTCAACTTTATCTGAAAAACCAATTTTTCATACAAAAAAAGGACGGGAGGTCTATGGAGGAGGAGGTATAACTCCCGATATCTTTTCTGAACAAAAATTAGACTATAATGAGAGTGTACGAGAAATTTTAACTCACCCTGATAGATTGACTTTTAAATATTCAGAAGAGTTAAAAACTAATGTGATGAAAAAATTTAATAATTATTCAGATTTTAAATCTAATTACAAAATTGATGGAAAGAAGAAAAGTGAATTTATTAAATGGTTAAAAAATCAAGAGGTAGAATTTTCTAAAGATGAACTAGATGAAGAGTGGAATTATCTAGAAAATAGAATTTTAGCTGATATGGCTAGTAGCATTTGGGGAAAAGAATATATGTTTAAACAATTATTAATGGAAGATAATCAAGCACAAGAAGCAATGAAGCATTTTAATGAAGCAAGGGCACTATTTAAAGATTAATAAATTTACTGTATTAAATGGCTTTTTTTCGTTAATATTATCTCTCTATTATGGTATGAATAATTTCAACTAATTACTAATTAAAAAGGAAAAATAAGATGGTACAATTATTTGTTGATGGTGGGGGCTTTATGATTCCAATTTTACTTATTTTCATCATTGGGCTCGCATTTGTTGTAGAACGTTTATATCACTTAATAAAGGGATTATCCAGTGATGAAACTTTTGCTGAAGAAATTGCTAATACAGTAAAATCTTCTGGAATTGAATCTGCTAAAGCTCAATGTGAAGATGCTCAGGGCCCTGTTGCAAATTTATGTTTAGCAGCTTTAGATCGTGCAGATTTAGGAGCAAAAGAAGCTGAACATGCATTAGATTATTCAGGTAGCATTGAAATGGCATCAATGGAAAAAAACATGACATGGATATCTCTTTGTATTGCTACTGCACCAATGTTAGGGTTTTTGGGAACAGTGTGGGGAATGATTCAAGCATTTAATGATATAAAAATGGCAAATGACATTTCACCTGCAGTTGTAGCTGGAGGGATTTCCGTAGCATTACTTACAACAGCATTTGGACTTGTTGTTGCAGTAGTTTTACAAATTTTCCAAAATGCAGTAATGTATATCATTGATAATCAAATTGTCACTTTGCAAAAAAGTACAACATCATTATTACATGCAATTAAAGATAGCAGCAAAAAATAACATTCATGATAAAAAACTCTAGACGACCAGTTCAAGAGATAAATTCTTCATCCATGGCAGATATTGCCTTTCTGTTACTAGTTTTTTTTCTAGTTACAACAACTATTTCAATGGATAAAGGGATTAGCTTAGTATTGCCTTCAGAAGGGAATGAACTTGAAGTTAATAGAAAAAATATTGTCAACATATTAATGAATGAAAGTGGAAAAGTTCTTTTAGATGATAAGCCTACTAGAGTAATGGATATAAAAAATATCGTAGAGCGTAAAATTGCAGGAAATCCTAATTTGATTTTTTCTGTTCAAACACATCCTCGCACTAAATATCAAGACTACCTTCGTATTCTTGATCAATTAAAAGAAGCAAAGGCCACTAAAATTTCAATTGCCAATCCACCACCATTTTAATTATGAAAATTCAAAGAAAAACTCATACTAGTAGAGAGATTTCAACATCTTCATTGCCTGATATTATTTTTATGCTTCTTATATTTTTTATGGTAACAACAGTAATGCGTGAATATGAAGGGCTCGATGTAATAATGCCTAGAGCAAAAATGATTGAAAAATTAGAAAGTAAAAGACATACAACATACATCTGGGCAACAAAAGATGGATTAATTTCTGTTGATGATAGAATAATAAATATGGATGCCTTATCTGGCATCATGTATACAAAAGTTGCAAAAAATCCTAAAATAACCGTATCATTGAAATCAGATGAAAAAGCTACCATGAAATTAATTACAGATATACATACTCAATTAAGAACAGCTAATGCTTTAAAACTTAGCTATTCGGCATTAACTAAAAAACCTGGCTCATGAGAATAGATCCATTAATTGCACATTATCCAATAAGAATACGAGAAGTCACTTTAGGCGTCATCTTATTCATAACATTCATGTTTTATTTTTTTCCCAGATTCTTGGGTGAAGGAGAAAAAATGAATTTTACAGTTGTAGATGAAATTGAAACTTTTGACATTCCTCAAACAGAACAAATAAAAATTCCGGAGCCACCCGCAAGGCCTTCTGTACCAGTTGCATCTGAAGATGAATTTTTTGATGAAGACATAACAATTGAAGATACTGACTTTGATGATTTTGATGATTGGGATGCACCTCCACCACCGCCATCTGAAGGGCCAAATGTTAAATTTATCCCATATGACAAACCTCCTAAACCAGTAATTCCAATAAGGCCCTTATATCCAGAAATTGCTCAAGAAGCAGGTATTGAAGGAACTATTTATATTCAATTTTTCATAGACAAGAAAGGGAATGTAACAGAGGCATATGTCATGAAAGGAATTCCCAATACAGGATTAGATGAAGCAGCATTGGCAGCAGTAAAAAAATCTAGATGGAAACCCGCCCAACAAAGAGATAAAAAAGTGGGTGTTTGGCAAACTGTTCCTGTTAAATTTGAATTAACTTCAAATTAATTTATTTAAAAATATTTAAATTTTTGCTTTTATGAATTCTCTATTCATTCTTGCTATGTTTGAAATTGAAATTCCTTTAGGACATTCAGCCTCACATGCACCGGTATTAGTACAATTTCCAAACCCCTCTAAATCCATTTGATTAACCATGTCGACAACTCTATTTGAGGCTTCGATCTTTCCCTGAGGTAATAATGAATATTGTGATACCTTGGCTCCAACAAATAACATTGCAGAAGAATTTTTACAAGCAGCTACACATGCACCACAGCCAATACATGTTGCAGAATCAAAAGCTTCATCCGCATCATCTTTATTTATTGGAATCGAATTTGCATCCTGAGTATTCCCAGAGGTATTAACTGATACATAGCCACCTGATTGTTGTATTCTATCAAATGAGCTCCTATCAACAATTAGATCTTTTATTACAGGAAATGATTTTGCTCTAAATGGTTCAATGTAAATAGTATCACCATCTTTAAATTTTCTCATATGTAATTGACAAGTTGTAATCAATTTATCTGGACCATGTGCTCTTCCATTTATATATAATGAGCATGATCCACAAATGCCCTCTCTACAATCATGATCAAATGCCACCGGATCCTTTCCGTTATCAATAAGATGAGAATTTAATACATCTAGCATTTCTAAAAACGACATATCAGGAGATATGTCATTTATATCGTAATCTACTATCTTGCCATTTGTCTTTGAATTACTTTGTCTCCAAATTTTCAGTTTTAACTTCATTAAATTTATTTATAACTTCTTTCTTTTACCTGAATATCATTAAAGTTTAAATCTTCTTTGTGTAAAATTGAATCTTTTGGCTCTCCAACATATTCCCATGCTGAAACATGTTGAAATTCTTTTTTTCTTTTTGCTTCACCTTCAGATGTTTGATGCTCTTCACGGAAATGTCCGCCACATGATTCTTCTCTTTTCAAGGCATCTTTTGCGAATAGTTCACCTAATTCTAAAAAATCAGCAACTCTAAATGCTTTAGCTAATTCTTCATTATACTCATTAGATTTCCCAGGCACATGCACATTTTTCCAAAACTCATCTCTTAATTTTTTTATGTCTTCCATGGCTTCTTTTAAATTCTTTTCATTTCTTGCCATGCCACATTTATTCCACATGATTTTACCAAGTTTTTTATGAAAATAATCAACTGAATATTTTCCTTTATTATTTATAAAAAAATCAATTTTCTTTTTTATTTCTTTTTCAGCATCAAGAAATTCCTTAGAATCATTTGAAATTTTACCAGTAGAAATGTCATTAGAAAGATAATCACCTATGGTGTGTGGTAATATAAAATAACCATCAGCAAGACCTTGCATTAAAGCGGATGCTCCAAGCCTATTTGCGCCATGATCTGAAAAGTTAGCTTCACCAGTAACATATAAACCTGGAACAGTAGACATTAAATTATAATCTACCCAAACACCTCCCATGGTATAATGAACTGCAGGATATATCATCATTGGTGTTTCATATGGATTTTTATCAACAATTTTTTCATACATTTGAAATAAATTACCATATTTTTTCTTAATAATTTCTGTTCCTAATTTTTTTATGAGCAACTCATCATTTTCATCAAGACCATTAACATGAATCTGCTCTTTCCCATACCTCTGAATAGCAGAAGCAAAGTCTAAATAAACTGCTTCACCAGTTTGATTTACTCCAAATCCAGCATCACATCTTTCCTTGGCAGCTCTAGAAGCAACATCTCTAGGAACTAAATTGCCAAATGCTGGATATCTTCTTTCCAAAAAATAGTCTCTCTTCTCTTCTGGAATTTCTGTTGCCTGCAAAGTACCTTCTCTTATGGATTTCACATCTTCAATGTTCTTTGGAACCCATATACGTCCATCATTTCTTAATGACTCAGACATTAATGTTAATTTAGACTGATGATCTCCAGATACTGGTATACAAGTAGGATGAATTTGCGTAAAACATGGATTAGCAAAATAAGCACCTCTTTTATGAGCCTTCCATGCAGCAGTTACATTGCTTCCCATTGCATTAGTTGATAAATAAAATACATTCCCATATCCTCCCGTAGCCAAAACAACAGCATGAGCAGAATGTCTCTCTATTTCACCTGTCACTAAATTTCTTACTATGATACCTCTAGCCTTACCATCTACAATTACTATATCTAGCATTTCATGTCTATTAAACATTTTTATTTTTCCACGTGCAATTTGTCTATTCATTGCAGAATATGCTCCAAGAAGTAACTGTTGTCCAGTTTGACCTTTTGCATAAAAAGTTCTAGATACCAATACTCCTCCAAAAGATCTATTATCTAAAAGTCCTCCATAATCTCTAGCAAAAGGAACTCCTTGCGCAACACACTGATCTATAATATTTGAAGAAACTTCAGCAAGCCTATACACATTTGCTTCTCTTGATCTGTAATCACCACCTTTTACGGTATCATAAAAAAGACGATAAATGGAATCTCCATCACCTTGATAATTTTTTGCTGCATTTATACCACCCTGGGCTGCAATAGAATGTGCTCTACGAGGTGAATCTTGAAAACAAAATGCTTTTACGTTATATCCGAGTTCAGCTAAAGTTGCAGAGGCTGCTCCTCCCGCTAAGCCCGTACCAACAACCAAAACATCTAATTTTCGTTTATTTGCAGGGCTAACTAAATTAATTTTATTTTTATATTTTTTCCATTTATTTTCAATTCTTCCTTCAGGAACTTTTGAATCTAAATTTGATGAATATGTATTTTTTTCCATACTTAATAACTCATGAATGATTTAAATAATGAAAAATTGCAATCATGCAAAAACCAAATGGAATTCCAATGCCATACAAATAACTTACTGTTTTTATTGAATTAACATATTTCTTATTCGTGCCCAATGATTTCATTGAAGATGTAAAACCATGCAATAAATGCAATGCTAATAAAATGAATGACATACAATAAAATCCTACCCTTAATGGATTTTCAAATTTATGTTTAAGTTCATAATAATATCTATCTGGATCCTCAGGTAATAATGCAACATACTTATATTTAATTTCAGGTAACCAAAAATCCAAAAAATGTAAAATTAAAAAAGATAAAATCACCAATCCGCTCCACATCATATTCCTGCTCATCCAAGTTGAATTAGCACAACCCATATTTTTATTATATTTAAGTTCTCTAGCTCCCCTATTTTCATATTCCAAAATAAATCCCATTAAAAAATGAAACATCACTCCTAAAATTAAAATGGGCTGTAAAACAAATTGAACTAAAATATTTGTTCCCATGAAGTGGGATAATGAATTAAATAAATTTATGCTAAATACTGAAGTAACATTAATAATAAAATGTTGTAATAAAAAAATCATCAAAAAAATAGCTGATAACGCCATGAGGATTTTTTTTCCAATGGAAGATTTAAAAAAATTATTAAACAAAATGGGTGTTATTTTTCATTTATTTTGATATTGACATACCCAAAAAAACAGCGGCCAATCCAATTAGCATACTGCCTAAGACATATATTATTGATAATTTTAATTGGCCTGATTTTAACATTTCAAATGTTTCCAATCCAAATGTTGAAAATGTAGTAAATCCACCAAGGATCCCTATTGCCACAAATTCTTTTAAGGGAAATTCAGTATTTTCATTAAACCCACCACCAAAAAAAATCCCAATCAAAAAACAACCAACAATATTAATAAAAAATGTATTAAAAGGAAATCCAGTTTCATTAAAACGGGTAACCCAAGTCCCAATCGCATATCTTAAAGAGGCACCAAGAAAGCCACCCATGCCTACAACAAGAATTTCCTTCATTTAAACCTTCCTAAAAAGGAATGTCGTCATCAGAGAAAGGAACTGCAGCTGGACTTTCTGCAACTTCACCTTCAGCTGGAGGCGCAGCCGGAGGAGTAAATTCATTATTTTCCATTCCTGCAGGCGAAGTCATTATTTCTTGGCCATATTCCTTGATGGCAAGCTGAGCCAATTCATCTTTTAATTCACGTTCTGCCCAAACAGTATCACGATATTCATCATCGTTTCCTTTTTGACTTGGAAATCCAACAAATAGTCCATTTATTCCTTCTACTAACTTAAAACCTTTAATAGTAAATCCTTCTGATGTTTGGAGATCAAAAAATGCTCTTATTTTTCCCCAACTTCCTTTTGTCATACGATCAATTTTCAAACTTATGTCCTCCTTTTATTTAGATAAAATTTACAGATTTATTAAACTGAATTGGAATCATTTTATTAACATGGTTCTAAAATTTTCAACTCTATCATTTATTTTAATTCTAATTAGATAAATTCCACTCGGCTGATCTATACCATTCCAAATAAACGCATGGAACCCTGGCTCTAAATTTAACATTACCCTATCCTCAATCAATCTACCTTGTATATCATGAACTTCCATGAATGCATTTGATTTTCCAGGTACTCCAAATGCAATTTTTGTAACTGGATTAAATGGATTTGGGTATGGCGCATTAATAAATATTTTTTCTGGCATCGTATCATGTGTAAAATTAATTTCACCATGAGACACCTCTCCATCAAATCCAATTATTTCATATTCCAAGACCAATGATTTTAATCCTTCAATTTGTGAATGTATTTTAAACAAATTAATGGTTTTATCATTAATGGGTGTAAAAGAACCCAGCACCCAATCATGAATGCCTTGAATTTCATCAAACTCATTCAAAACTACATCAAAATCTGAAAATGAAAGTAAGTTTTCTAATTGAATATCTGAATCATCCAATTTTAATTGAAACCATACTCTCTTCATGTCACCAGGGTAATCTTGAAAATGAATAACCATTTGATTTTCAATGACATTAAATGGCAACTCATAATCCATGGTTACACTAGATTCCATTTTTCTAAATGATCCATTAGTTTCATGATCCCAATTCCACATCTGAACAAAACCCATTAAATCATGAATGTCATAATCTTCATCATAGCCAAATTCCATTGCTTGTAAATATGGGGCAGTTCCTTCCCAAGGGCCAATCTCATAACTAAAATCTTCTGTCTTCCAAACTTGTAATAATTCATCTAAATCATATTGATTCACTTCTCCATTCATATCAAAATCACCCATCAATGCTACATTTAAAACAATGTCATCAATGTTTTCATCGATAAATTCTGGAATGTCATCACCATCATCTAAACAATATTCTTCATTAAAAATATTAAGATTAGAATGGCTTTTTATTTTGCATGGATTAAAAGAAATTTCCACTTGATCATTTGATATCAATGGCTCATCTAATACTAATTCAATTTCATCATTTTCTGGTGATGAAACGGTAAACGTAATGTCTGTCCCATCATGTGATTCAAGCTCAATTCCATCTGTTTGATAATTAATTGGAACTGTAAAATGAAAATTAATTGAACTTGTATTTATGTCAATTAAAGTAGATTGTCCTTGGGAAATATAATCTAACCTTGGAAGGCACACTGGGTTTCCAGTACAACTTCCACAATATTCATCCATAGCTGGACATGTTTGTGCATTATAACCACTACTACAATCTATGTTTGGTCCATAACAAATATCACATGCATCAAAATCAGCATTTATTATTTTACCACTTAATCCACTAGCACATACGCCACAATCATCAATCACCGCAGTACCACAGCCAGATCCACTACATCCAAATAATGTTTCCATTTTACAATCTCCATTACAATCCATATTTTGACATAAACCATCTATGCAATTTGCAATAAATCCATCACCGCCACATTCACCACATTCATCTCTAATTTCTCCATTTGGACACGCATCACTTAAATCTGAATTATTAGAAACATATCCAGCACAATCACCCTCAATTGGAGGATAATCTTCACAATATTGTTCAACGCACTCTACATCAGGATTCCCAAAAGTATCTTGGTTTGCATCTTCATAGTATGATACCAACGTTGCATTTTGATTTTCATTATTTGTATTTATGCAATCAGGAAATGGTGGACAAAATAAATTTTCATCAAAAATAAAATAATCTAAAAAAGGAACTACATCAATGAAATTTAAATTACATATTTCATCAGGTATAAATCCAAAAAAATTATTATTTTCAATGTCAAACCATCTTAATAATTGAAAGCTTGAATAATCAATATCACTTGGCAATGAGCCTTCAAATCGATTGTCACTTAAATTAAGGGCAAGTAAGGTTGATAAGGACCATAATGAAATTGGGATTTCACCAATCAAATCATTATTTTCAAGACTTAAATGCTTAAGTTCATTAATATTGCCAATGTCAGAAGGAAGACTACCTGTTAAATTTTCATTATCACTTAAAAACAAAACATCCAAATTTGCAAGTGATGTAATTTCACTAGGAAAAATCCCATTGAAATTCATACCAATGAGTAAAAGCGTATCCAGTTGATTCAAATTACCAATACTAGATGGGATTTCAGTATTAAAAGCATATGGACAATCTTCATCACAATTTGAAAAATTATTAGCTATAATAGAATTTTCAAGTCCAGGTACATTTGAAATATCTTTGTTACTGCAACAAAAACTTTCCAAACGCCTATTTTCCCAAACTTGATATCCTAACTTCCATGGGTCTAATTCTGAAGGAGGTTTGTCATTACCTATCGACATCGAAATTAAATCTTGTAGAAATTGTAGATCTCCATCATCATAGCAACCTATGTAACCTTCATCCAACACACTTGTTTCTCCACTTGCACAATAATCTTCACAATCATCATTATCTTGACTTCCAACTTCTTCTTCTATCATGCAATCTGGATAGGGTGGACAAAAATTATTTTGATCTAATCTTAAATCATTTACATTTGAAAGATTACAGAACGAATCAGGAATAAGGCCAGATAATGTATTTGTATGAAAATTAAGAATACTCGCATCTACAAGATTTCCATATTCTTGCGGAATAGAACCAGTAAAAGAATTTTCATACAAATAAACTTTGTTAAGTTCCATAAGGCTTCCAATTTCAGAAGGTAAATTTCCTGAAAAATTATTGGCATGAAGATTTAAAGTCTCAAGTTTATTTAAATTTCCAATCATTGATGAAATTTCTCCCGAAAGATCATTATCATGAAAATTAAGCTCAGTTAGCTCTATCAAAGAAAAAATTTCTTCTGGGAAATTACCTGTCAATGAATTATCATGCAATCTGATGGTAGTAAGCTCGGTTAGATTTCCAATTTCTAATGGAATATTGCCTGTTAATGAATTTCCTCCAAGATTTAAAAAAGAAAGCTCGGAAAGTGTCCCAATTTCTGATGGAATGGGTCCTGAAATCATGCAATTTGTACATATCCAAGATGTAAGTCTCCCATCAGAATTCCAATCTTGATTACCCAATGTTATTACATCCGCATATTCAGAGCTAAGTCCAGAATTAGAAGCAAAAGCTACAAGCACATCTAAATCATTTTGACTATAACAATCCACAGCATCGGGAGTAATGAAACCTTCACTACAATTACAATCACTCACATCTTCCTGTGCCCCTATCTCATCAGATTCTAAACAAGAAGGATAAGGTGAACAAAAATTATTATCAGATAAATCAATACTAAATATACTTTCAAGATCACAAAGTGCATTAGGTATAATGCCCGTAAGTGAATTATTATATAATAATAACATGGTTAAATTATTTAAATTAATTATCTCTGATGGAATGATGCCAGTAAGCAAATTATCATTAAGCCATAAAGTACTAAGTTGTGTCAAATTACCTATCCCCTCAGGAATGGAACCTTCTAATTCATTATTTTGAAGAAAAAGAGCAGTAAGTTCAGTCAAATTACCTATTTCTGATGGTATGGCACCTTTAAGATCACAACCATTACATATCAACTGAGTCAATCGACGATCACTATTCCAAGTCTGAGTCTCCCACATATTAATCACATCCTCATAATCAGTGCTAAAACCAGAATTAGAAGCAAAAGCTACAAGCACATCTAGGTCAACCGTATTATAACATGTGCCTCCTACATCCGTCTGATCCGAATCACATGCAATAAGATAAGATGAAAGCATAAAAACAAATAAAGTAAAATTATTCATCATCTTCATTGAATAATTACCGTAGCAGTATTTAATGATTGAAATACTTTTGTAGTTGTTGGATTTTCTTCTTCAATGTAAATGGAATGATCATCAGAAAATTCATGCCAAGGGCAAAGACCATTTTCTGAAGAAAAATCAAGGCTAAGTTCCAATACTCCTAATGATTTTGGAGTAAAAGTAAGCTCAATTAATGAACCATTTTCAGATAAGCCTACACCCTGATCTTGAGCTGTTGCCAAAGTAACAAGAACCCTTTCAATCACTTCATCATCTTCCCCTATTAACACATTTTCTTCAACACTTGCAAGTAATGCTCCCGCTGAAACTGATGTAAAATCAACAAGATCTTTATCATAAGAAAATTCAATTTCAGCTCCAACAAGATTTGTAATTTCTTGAACATGGACTTCAATTGAAAAAGGAGAAGAAGAAGAGGCTTCTAAATATGTAGGAGAAAAATATATGGCATTCCCCATAATCCCAGAATTCGAATCACCTGCAAATGGATTATTTAATTCAGGTTCTCCTGAACAAGAATAAAAAATAATTACCCAAATAAAACACGTGAATTGAAAAATATTTTTTTTCAATTTAAAATTTTATCTGTAATGAAACCTGTTTATCTGGCGTAAATGAAATATTAAATCTATTTGTTCCATTGTCTGCATAATTATAACGCAATTTTCTAACATCATACAAATTATATGCCCATATGGCAACAGATGATGTTAAAAATCCATAAAACTGCATTTGTGCAGATTTATATGCATCATGATCTTCTAAATATTTTGCTTCAACCTGAGAGTAAGGAATGCCAGTAGATGATGTCCATGCATTATAAGAAGCCTCTGAAGCAGAATAATCATCACTAGCCGTACTTAAATTATTCATAGACATGAATGTCATGGCTAAACTTAATGTTTCCATGGTGAAAAGCAAAAGTCCCTTGCCTGGTTTTTCAATGGCTCCATGGCCTAAGCCAGGATAAATCCAAGATAATGTTTTTGCAGTTTCAAATTGTTGTTTTCTAGCTTCACTCTTTGCCTTGTACTCTGCAAAAGATGTATTGTCTCCCAATTCCGCAGAATTAAAAAATATGAATTCACCTTGTTCCGTACCAATTCTCCCAACTTGAGGTGTATGATATCCCTCTGTTTCACTATATACTCTTTCTGCCAAAAAACTACCCAGCTCATTTGCTGTTATGACACCATCTGCATCCATGTCAGCACTTTTATTTTCAAGACCTGTTAAAAGATTTTTTGTAAATGCACTATGCCCCCATTCAGAGCGTTCCAACACTTGTTCATCCTTCCCGCCTGCAGTAATAATCTGCCTACCTTTTTCTCTAGTAATTTTTTGAATGTAATTTGGAACTGATTTTTTTAAGCCACGAGTAGCCGCCAATGCAAGACCTCCATAACACGCATCAACAAGATATAATATATGCTTAGCATAAGACATATTTGCAATTTCATATAATTGATGCATGGGAATGCTAGTTAAAAATAAATTTTCTGGATCACCATCCACGGGAACCAAATATCCTTTTTCCCCACCAGAAGGAAGTGTATACGTTTCGCCATGACCAGCATAAAATACAATGACCCTATCATCTTCTTTTGCTTCCTGTAAAAGCTCATTGAAACCTTGTAAAATCCCATTCTTCGTGGCATTTTCATCTAAAATCATTTTAATATGATCTTCTCTATAATTGTAATTTTTCATGAGCATCTCTTTAACGCTTTTTGCATCATTGACTGCATAATTCAAATTCTGCATGTGCTTATATTCATTTATGCCTATGATGACAGCCCAGCTTTCATTATATATGTCTGCCAAAAAATGCATGTTTTCATCATTAAATGCCGAATTTTGAGCATGTAAAAATTCTAATGACATGGAAAATGATAAAATGATACTTAAAATAAAATGTTTTATCTGCAAACCATCCCTCTTTTTATTAATTTGTTTCTAATGTAATTTACAAAAGATTACCAATATTCATATAAACAGAACACATAATTTTTATTTACCTAAATTTTAATAATTGTTAAAAAAAACTTGATTGATATTGTAATATTACATGGTTGATTTCCCAAAATTTTTAAAATTAATGCATTCATGAAAAATATCTATTTTTTTGGCAATGGAACGGCAGATGGTACTGCCTCAGATAAAAACCTTCTTGGGGGTAAGGGTGCAAATCTTGCAGAAATGATAAATCTTGGAATTCCCGTTCCTCCTGGTTTCACAATAAGTACAGAGATCTGCAGATATTACATGGAATTAAAAAAATATCCTGATAATCTCAAAATTGAAGTTAAACAATCCTTAAATAAAGTAGAAGCCATCATGGGACAAATTTTTGGAGACTCCATTAACCCTCTTTTGGTTTCTGTTCGATCAGGAGCAAGACAATCCATGCCCGGCATGATGGAAACCGTATTAAACATTGGACTTACTACCAAGACAATTCCAGGTCTTATTAAAAAATCAAATGATGAGCGGTTTGTATATGATGCATATAGAAGACTTATCACTATGTATGCAGATGTAGTAATGGAAAAAGCTGCAGGAATTGAACCCAAGGAAGGATGTGGGATTCGAGAACAATTAGATGAAATTTTACATTCCATTAAATTAAGCTCTGGCGTAACTGAAGATTCAAAATTATCTATAAATGACCTTAAAAAAATATGTGAATTATTTAAAATAAAAATTAAAGAAATTTTAAATGATGAATTTCCTGATGATCCAAAAATACAATTATGGGGCAGCATTAATGCTGTGTTTAAATCATGGAATGGCAAAAGAGCCGTTAGCTATAGAAAAATAGAAAATATTCCACATCATTGGGGTACCGCTGTTAACGTCCAAGCCATGGTGTTTGGTAATATGGGAAATGATTGCGCAACAGGAGTTGCTTTTACACGAAATCCTGCAACAGGTGAAAATAATTTTTATGGAGAATGGCTACAAAATGCACAAGGTGAAGATGTAGTTGCAGGCATTCGTACTCCCAACCCATTAAATGACATGAGCAAAACACATGAATCTAAAAACTTGCCAAGTCTTAAAGAAATCATGCCAAAAACATATGAAGAACTTGACAACATACAAAATCAACTAGAAAAACATTTTAAAGACATGCAAGATGTTGAGTTCACCATTCAAAATAATAGATTATGGATGTTGCAAACTCGAAATGGAAAACGAAATGGGACTGCAGCTATTCGCATGGCTATTGAAATGAATGAAGAAGGTTTAATTGATGAAAAAACTGCTCTTATGCGAGTAAAGTCTGAGCATTTAGATGAAATCATGCATCCAACTCTAGATCCAAATAAGGAGAAAAATACTAAAATTTTAACCATGGGCCTCCCAGCAGGTCCCGGTGGCGCTTCTGGACAAATTGTTTTTACGGCTGATGATGCAAAAACATGGCATAAAAATGGAAAACAAGTAATCTTGGTTCGTAGTGAAACATCTCCAGAAGATATACATGGAATGTATGCTTCAGAAGCTATTTTAACATCAAGAGGGGGAATGACTTCTCATGCAGCACTTGTTGCGCGTGGATGGGGAAAATGTTGCGTTGTTGGTTGCTCTGAACTTTCCATATCAACAAAAGAAAAATCATTAGCTATAAATGGTACTTCATTAAATGAAGGCGATTGGTTAACCTTGAATGGTAGTAGTGGAAAAGTATATCCAGGACAAATACCATTACAAGATGTCAACTTAAATGAAAATCCTTATTTTCAAAAATTAATGGAAATGTCGGACAAGCAAAGAAAATTAAACATAAGAACAAATGCTGACAGCCCTAACGATGCTATTTTGGCACGAAGTTTTGGGGCAAAAGGAATTGGCCTATGCCGTACTGAACATATGTTTTTTGATCCAAATAGAATATCTGCAATGCGTGAAATGATAGTAGCAAACAATGAAGTTGAACGTAGAAATGCCATCATGAAATTATTACCATTCCAAAAAACAGATTTTTATGGAATATTGAAAGCCATGGCCCCTCATCCTGTTACAATTCGCCTTTTGGATCCCCCTCTACATGAATTTCTTCCACAAGAAAAAAATAAAATAAATGACCTGGCAAATGAATTAAACATTTCCAATGAAGAACTTGAAAAAAGGATAGAAAGTCTCCATGAATTAAATCCAATGTTGGGACATAGGGGTTGTCGCCTTGGAATTTCCTTCCCTGAAATTACAGAAATGCAAGCTCGTGCTATTTTTGAAGCCTCTGCTCAATTAGTTCAAGAAAATAAGGAATTAATAGATAACACTATTGATTATAGTAG
>CAZQYT010000005.1:0-3990 GCA_964597475.1 uncultured bacterium
ATGATTGTGGTATTTGTGCTGGAAATAATGTTCCAAATTCTGGCAATTGTGATTGTGCAGGTACCCCTAATGGTGATGCCGTTTTAGACATGTGTGGCGTTTGTGATAATGACTCTTCCAATGATTGTACTAGTGATTGTCTTGGTGAGGCTGGTGGTGATGCTTCTGTAGACATGTGTGGCACATGTGATGACGATCCAAGCAATGATTGCATGCAAGATTGCTTTGGCATCTGGGGCGGTAATGCTATCATGGATGAATGTAGTATTTGTGGTGGAGATAATAGTACATGTAAAGACTGTGCTGGTATTCCAAATGGCGATGCTGTTGAAGATAATTGTGGTATATGTGATAATGACTTATCAAATGATTGCGTTCAAGATTGTTTGGGAATGTGGGGTGGTAGTTTGATTGTTGATGAGTGTGGTATTTGTGGTGGCGATGGCATGAGCTGTGGAGATTGTTTTGGAATTCCAAACGGTGATGCTGAAGAAGATGATTGTGGAGTATGTAATGGTGATAATTTTATTGATGATTGTTTAAATTCTGCTGACTGTTCAAAGATGGATTGTTTTGGTATTTGTCATCCTTCTACATCTGTTGGTGAGATTCAGATGGCAAATGGTTTAATTCATGGTGCAAACTTAGATTCATGCGGTGATTGTGTTGAAGGGATGTCTGGACTTGAAATGAATTATTCAAAAGATTGTCGCGGAATGTGTGATGGAGAGGCATATGAAGATGATTGTGGCGTATGTGATGATGATCCTTTAAATGATAATTTAAATGATCAAGGGTGCGGATGTTTTGAAGCTGCTGCAATGGCATATTTCCCTGATAATGATGTTGATGGCTGGGGTTCAGGTGATTTTGTATTATTTTGCGAGGACCCTGGGCCAGGTTGGAGTGTAAATGATGAAGATGTAAACGATTTTATTTCATGTGAATCGAATTTATTGGATGAGTGCGACGTTTGTAATGGGTTTAATGCATGTAATAACCCTACTGTTAATGATCAAACCATTGATTTGGTTGAAAATACTACTATTTCGTTTAGCTTGGATGCAATGGATCCCAATGGCGAAAATTTGAGTGTTGATATCTTGTTTTCTCCGTACAATGGAAGCCTTTCATTGACTTCGGGCCTTGAAGTTACATATGTGCCTAATAATAATTATTTTGGTGAAGACATGTTTTCATATATTGTGCACAATCAAAGTTCTTTAACATCAGATCAAGGAATAGTTTATTTAAACATAGATGGTGTAGATGACCTTCCTTATGTGAAGTCAAAGGAATTTCATATTTATGAGGATCAGGTTTTTTCATTCAATTTAAAATGTAAAGATAATGATACGGATAAGGATTTACTCATTGTTGAAATTGTTGATGCTCCACAACATGCTTATTTATTTGATATGATTTCATCAAATCTAGAGTATAAAAAGAAATATCAATATGTTCCAGTTCCTAATTTTTCAGGTACTGATCAATTAGATTATCAATGTTATTATCATAATGATAAAGGTGAAAAAGTTTCATCAGCCATTGGGTCTGTCATGATTGAAATTGAGGAAAATAATGATGTTCCCAAATTGTCTACGGAGACAACTTTGCAATTTATGTTTGAGGGTACTTATACTTTATTTGATTTTAACATATTTGATGAAGAGAATGAAAATGTAGTCTTGAAAGTTGAAACGCCGCCAGCGCATGGAGAAGTTGAGATCAGTCATATAGATGGATCTAATGCATCTCTTAAATATACGCCTAATGAAAAATTTTCTGGTACGGATCAGATTTTAGTAATGGCGGCTGAAACTTCTACTAATGAAGAACTTGTCTCAAATGTAATTATTTTAAATGTAGTTGTCCAAAATGTAAATAATAAGCCTGAAGCATATGATTTGACAATTGAGCTTGAGGAAGACTCTGAATTAACGTTTCCTGTTTTGGCAACGGATCCTGATGGTCAGCTTTTGGAATATGGCTTACTAGAAGAGGAAAATAATGTGGGACATGCATTGAAAAGTTATTACATGGATAAAAAAGATATATATATTGAAGTGAAAGATGATTGGAACAGTACGCTTTCAGAAGATAGTCTCATGCTTAATTATTATGTGACGGATGGTGAACTTATGGATAAGGGACAGATATTCATTAAAGTGATTGAAGTTAATGACCCTCCTAAAAATCAAAGTAAAGATTTTTTTGACGTTGGTAATATTTATCCTTTCAATAGAAATCAGCTTGAATTCTCTGATGTAGACGGTGAAGAGCTTGATTTGTTATTTGTTCCTAAGACAGGCAAAACAATTTTTGGTGGTCAAGTAGAAGATAATGGTAATAATGAATATGTCTATAATAGAGCCAAGGATGTACCTGCAGATTATATATTTTATAAAGTAAGAGATAAAAAGTCAGAATCTGAAATAAAATTAATTACTTTCATTAGAGAAACTGCGATGGGTAGAAGTGTCATTGGTAGAGAACAACCCATTGCAATAGGTGATTCAATTGTCATAATGGAAGATGTGCCAACCATGTTAACATTTGTTGGCGCAGATGTTTCAGATGATGGTACTGTGATTGATGAAGTCAATTCTGACATTACGATTATTGATCCTTGTAAAAATGGAACACTGGGTGATTTAGGTTCATCAGAATATGAAGAAAGTGAATCACAATTAATCAAGTGGCTTCCAACATATACTCCAAATGAAAATTTTTCAGGGATGGATTCAATAGGATATTATTTTACTAATCCAAACAACACCATTAATGGTGGACAGTCAGAAATTTCATATTTATATATTGAAGTTAAATCAGTTAATGATCCTCCGCAGATATCAAATATTGCAGATCAAACTATAACTGAAGGAGGTGCATTAAGCATTCCACTTGATTTAAGTTTGATTGATGCTGATGATGATGTAACATATTCCATTACTTCTACCATTGTTGGGGCTGAATTTAATGTTGATCATTCTTCGGATATGCTGACTATTGATTTTTCTAGTTCTGAAAACTATAATGGTTCTTTTGATGTGAGTATTACATATACGGAATCATCACGAGGTGGTTTGCAGGCCACGGATGTCTTTAATGTTACCGTAATGGCAGAGAATGACGCTCCATTCATGTATCCCATTGCCAATAAGCAAATTTTGCAAGGTGAAAGTTTGACTGTTTCTACTTTTGCATATGATATTGATGGTGATACAGATTTTGAGTTTATTCCTTTTTCGACTCAAAATGATTTGAATTTAAGCATATCTGGCAATACGCTTGGAATAACTCCTGATCCTTCATTGGTTGGAGATCATGACGTATATGTATCTGCAACAGATGGTACGGATTTTTCTCAAGGTATTAGTTTTAGAGTGAGTATTGAGGATGTTAGTGAGCCACCCGTAATGCCTGCAATTACGTCTCTTGCCGCCATAAATGAAGATGAGGATATATTTACATTTGATTTTACTCCCATTGATCCTGACACGGGAGATTCTCTTACAGTTACAATTGCCTCTTCCAATGAAAGTTTATTTCCTGTAGATTCGATCATGGTTGATCCACCGATAGGGGTTAGTAATTTATCTAGATCAATAAAATTGTCTCCAGCATCAAATCAATATGGTGAATCAATTATTACAGTTACTTTGACTGATGGTGGTTTTGTTGAAACAACTGAATTAACATTAGAAGTGAACCCCGTGAATGATCCTCCCGTATTAGCTACAGTAGCGGATCAACAAACATATGAAGATGAAACTTTGACAATTAATTTATTTGCCAATGATGTTGATAATGACAATGAAGATTTACAGTTTTCAGTACAATCTGTTGGTGGTGAAGGGAAGGTGATAGCACAATTAAATGCAAATAATACAGTAACATTTAATGCTGAGGATGATTATCATGGAATACAAGAATTCAAAATAGTTGTAAAGGATGGGACAGGTTCTGAAACATTCTTATCAAGAATGG
>CAZQYT010000005.1:4000-16264 GCA_964597475.1 uncultured bacterium
TAGTCAAAATCTTACAGTTGAATTCATGCCTTTAAATGACCCTCCCGAAATCACTTCTAGTCCTGCAACAGCAGATACGGCAAAAACTTTTGCGTTATATCGTTATCAAGTTCTTGTTGATGAAGTTGATGGTGATGATATTCAATACGCATTGCTATCTGCACCTTCTGGCATGGAAATTTCAACAGATGGATTGATTACTTGGTCTCCTCAGTGGGGTACGGCAACTTCTGGAGTAGTTAATGTATGGGTTTCTGATGGAAATGAAGCATATGATTTACAAGCTTTTTCAATAGATGTATTGCAAATTGATTGTCTTGGTATTCCTGATGGTACTGCCATGTCTGATGATTGTAACATATGTGATGATACTCCAGAATTTTATGCTGATTGTTTTGGCGAAGGTTGTGAGATTATGGATTGTAATGGTGTTTGCCATGGGGATGCTTTATATCAAACCTATTATGTTGATGTGGATGAAGATGGTTTAGGACAAGAAATAGGTGTTGGAGATCATTGTTCTGCTGCCGTTGATAATGTGAATTGGGCTGATAATTCAACTGATGAGGATGATACTTGTTATTCTAATGAATATAATGGTGATGGTGATTGTTGTGTTACTGATTCTTCAGACAATCCATCAGAAAGTCCTAGTTGTTTGGTTGCATATGAATCTGCTTCATCTAGTTTGGTCGGTTTGCAATCAAATACCATAGAATTGACATTTTCTGATTATTTAGAGCCTGAAAGTAATGCTGCAATTGACATTGCTGCTACTCATGGTGATGCATTATCATTTGTTGCTTCAGTAAATTCATCAGACAATACGATTATGGAGATAGAGTTATCTAATTTAACTTCTAGAGATACTTTGGTCATTGCAATTGATGCTTCTGCATTGACTTCAATAGCTGGTCATTCTGGTGATTCGGATGGTAGTTTGACAATTCATACAAAGACATTGGGTGATTATGATGGAGATGATGATGTAGATGAAGATGACGCTGCCATGTTATTGACATATTGGAAGGATGACACTCAATTTGATAATGAATTGGGACCTGTATCAGGCTTGGCCCCACATTTACTTCCTGAATTTGATGATAACTGGGATTTGGATGATCTGATGGCATTTGTTTCAATGTATAATTGGTCTCCAAAGGATGATGAGCTGCAATTCGTGGAAGATAGTGGCACTGCACCAAAATTCACTATCATGGATGACATGTTATCAATGTCGTTTCCTGACTATGAAGAAGATATTCAATATGTATGGTATGGTGTTAATATGTTTGATGATGATATTTCGTTTACGCCCATGAATTTAAGTCAAGAATTTGAACTATCATTAAATAGGACGAAATTAGATGGAAATGTAGAACAAACATTGCTCATTAATTTTGAATCCATATATGATGGGTCTGATTTATTACTTGGAACATTTCAAATGGATTCTAGAAATAAGATATTTATTGAATTGCAATATAAGATAAAATCTAAAACAGGATTGATTAGTAGTGGTACATTGCTCATGAATCATATTCCAAAGCCGCAAAGTTTTGAACTTAGTCCAGCATATCCTAATCCATTTAACCCAGTAACAGTCGTTAATTATGGTTTGCCTGAAGATGCAAAACTTACTTTGTTTGTATATGATCTTCAAGGTAGATTGGTAGAGAAACTGCAAGATGGCTTAATAAATGCAGGATACCATGAGGTGAAATGGAATGCTTCTGCGTACGGTAGTGGAATATATTTTATTAAAATTAATGCATCTAACATGAATGGCCGCAGTTTATATTCAAAAACTCAAAAAATCATGTTAGTTAAATAACATAAGAAGGAGAAAAAATGAAAGTCATGCTTATTATTTTTATTTTATCATTCGGATTTTCCGCGGATGAAGATAGTGATATTGGTTTTAGTTATGGAGTATTGGGAAGACTTAAATCTCAAGAAGAAAAAATTACCATTTTGCAAGATTCATCCATGATTCAAACTGGTGATTCTGTAAGAATTAATGTGGGGTATGAAAAAAATACTCACATGTATGTAATTTATAAAGGCTCAGAAGGTGAATTCATGATGCTTTATCCAGAGGGAAGTGGTAATGCTGAAAATTTAGCAGATTTGCCTGATACTTTATTTAATACTGTATTGCATTGGAGTCAATTTAGTGATCCTGCTGGTTTTGAAACATTTTATTTGATTAATGCTAATGAACAACAAAATGAACTTGTAAAACTTATGGCTCGATATGACGGTGTTAATGCTAAAGGCAAAATGAAAATAGGTAAATTAATTGAAAAAGAATTAGATAGGCTTAATCCCGAAAACATGGGTGATTTAGCTAGCATTGGTTCAAGATTAGATAAACCAATTGTAGGTGGGGTTGCATTTAGAGGTGAAGGTGATGAAATTAAAGATCTCAGTTTAACAGATCAATGTGTAGGTAAGTATGGAATTGCTTATAAGCAAATCATATTAAATCATAAATAGTTACATTTGAATAATAATCAAATAAATTCAAGACGGCCACTGTATTTGGGTGGTGCATTTTCGGCTATCATTGTCTTGATATGCCTTGTTTTCTTGCCAATTGTCACTCAGTTTTTTGAATATAAAATAACAGACATGAAATTTTATTTTAGAGATTGGCTTGATAATGAACCAGAATTAAATTCATCGATTGTCATGGTTAATTTGGATGATTATTCAAAAATTGAATCTGGCAAACCATTTTGGCCTTACTCATATTATGCTTCTGTTATTGATAAAGTCACCTCAGGGAATCCTACGAGCTTAGGCATTGACATTATTTTCACAAATTCAGTGGATACGAGTGGATGGGGTCAACTTGTATCTACATTGGGGGAATCATTTCTTGCTGTAAATCCATATTTAGCTAAGTTTGGAGATTCAAATAATCCAATTGACATTAATTTACATGAAGATATTTTTTCAGAATTGAGTATGGATGAGTTATCTAAGGCAAATCCTGATTTAATTAAGCATATAGTAGACATACCCTATAAAAGTCAAATTGAGGTCATGGAGAATTCATCTGGAATTGGTTTTGTTAACATTGAGACTGATCAAGATGGGATTTTAAGAAGGTTGCCACTAGTTGCTGAAATAAATGGAATGCTTGCGCCTCATTTTATTTTAAAATTATTATGTGATCATTTGCAATATGAACTTGGAAAAATTGAATTAATAAATAAGAGAACGTTGGTTTTTCATGATTTTCCCATGGGCGATGAAAATAGAGATGTTACTATACCTTTGGATGGTAATGGAAACATGGTCATTAATTATGTAAGTTTTGATAAAATTCAAAATTTAAGAAAATCTAAAAAATTTACAAGTGTTTCAGCATGGGACATAATGAATTCAAGACCGTATGATTATAAGGAGAGAACTGTAATTTTTGGAGACAATTCATCAACGGTAAAAGAATATAGCTTGACTCCAATGGATGGTCATTTATCCAACCAATTAATTTTTGCTACTGTCATGAGTAATATCATGAATGATGATTTTATCCAACCTTCAAGATCAATAATTTCAACATTATTTTTAGCCATCTTCATTTCATTTTTTATTTTTCTATCAAAACAAGTGAATGTTTTTAAGTTTGGAATAATTGCAGGTTCTTCATTGATTGTATATTTTGTTTTTAATTTTTTAATTTTTAATTTTTTTGGAGTTTTAATTCCAGTTTTACTTGTCATGATTCCTTTATTCGTTTCACTTTCATACATGCTCATATTTTTAATATATGAGTCGCAAGTGAAAATGGGAGTTTTAGAAGGTAGTTTATCAAGCTTTTTATCTCCTCCTTTAATGGAGAAAATTAAAAACAATCCTGACATGTTAAAGCTGGGTGGTGAAAGAAAAAGGATATCTGTATTATTTTCAGACATTGTTAGTTTTACTAATTTTACCGACAAAGCAGACCCTGCTGAAGTGCAAGCTGTATTAGAGGAGTATTTTGCTGACATGGCGGCAATAATATTTAAAAATAATGGTATTGTAGATAAATATTTAGGTGATGGCATACTTGCATTCTTTGAAAATCCTCCAGATGGTGTTACAAGTGCGCAGGCCAGTGTAAAAACTGCTATGGAAATGAAGAAGAAAGCAGAAGAATTAGATAAGAAATATAAAGAACAGAAACGCTTTCCTTTTGCGATTTGTGTAGGTATTGCTACGGGATATGCAAAAGTAGGAAACATTGGTCCGCCAGAAAAGGTTGATTATACAATCATAGGTTCTGTTGTAAATAAAGCTGCAAGACTAGATGGGCCAGGTGATCCTGGTGACATTTTAATGGATGAAGATACTTACCATTTTGTTAAAGATGATTATGACATTTCAGATTTTGGATCACATGCCTTAAAGGGTTTTGACAAAGAAATACAAATTTATTTATTAAAATAAATTTTGTGATATAAATCACAAATTCCACAATAACAAAATAGACATTCGTTATGTTGATAACAAATGTCGTAATTTAGCAAAATTTATCTTTTAGGGGAGTTTTATAAAAATAATATTTTTCATATTAACGTCATTTCTTTTTTCTGAAACATTTTATGTAAATAAAAATGGTGTCGACAATTCTACATGTTCTCAAACTCAACCGTGTTTAAATATACAAACAGCGATTGATTTTGCTCAAGATGGAGATATTGTGATTGTTTCTGACGGTACTTATTTTGAAAATCTATTAATACAGCATTCCATTACATTGAAAAGTGAGTTGCAAAGTATCCCTGCAGTTATAGATGGAAGTTTATCTGACCCAAGTGATTGGAATGGTAGTTGCATTGTAGTGCAAACACCTAGTGGGAGAAATTCAAGAATAACAGCCATCATTGAAGATATGCATTTGACAGGAGGGAAAGGCTCCATGGTTATTGAAGATGGTAATGGTGATGGTGACTTTGATGACGCTTCTGATTATGTTAAAAAAGTGGGTGGTGGAATGATTGTTCATCAAGCAGGTTTATTGTCTCGTAGAAATAAAATAATTAATAATGGTGATATTACTACGAATAAGGGGGGTGGGGTTTATGCTGCTGGTACTGGAGCAGGGGTGCCAGATAATAATCCAAATCTTCCTCCTAATCCAGACGATAATGAACGTATTGTCATATCATTTGAGGGAACTATTTTTTCTGGAAATGATGCAGGCATGGGACATACTGTAATGGTTAATGGCTTAGATGCTGGAGACCAGTCGATACAGATGAACTTTGGTAATTCTTATTTTGATGTTGTATTTAATAATGAAAATGATGCATTAGATGGAGTCTCGGAATATTGGGTAAGAGGAATTGATAATTTCATTTTTGATTTTTCAGGTGGAATATCAGGCGAGAATGATGCTATCCTAACAGATGTGTGGGTTGATCCCATAAATGGTCAAAATGAAGGTAATTTTATTGGCGATATGGAGCACCCTTTTTTGACTATTGATTATGCCATGGGTATGATATATCAAACTGAAGAAGATCAGATTACAATTCATCTGACTGCAAATACTTTTTCTCCAACAACTGAAAATTTTCCTATAGTGATGCTTTCAAATATTATTTTAGATGGATCTGGTATGGATAATACATTTTTGGATGGTGGTGGAATAGATAGGGTATTGTTTTATGATAATGCATATGAGACATTAGTTAAAGAATTGACGATACAAAATGGAGTAACTCCAGAAGGTGAGCAAACTCGTTATGGATGG
The DNA here is from genome assembly GCA_964597475.1 of uncultured bacterium. GTDB lineage: Bacteria > Fidelibacterota > Marinisomatia > SCGC-AAA003-L08 > D37C17 > JAYZCM01. The sequence continues at coordinate 9,753 of CAZQYT010000005.1, forward strand.
GGCGGTGGTATTTTAGCATCTTTTTCTGATGTAGAGTTGATTGATGTTAAGATTTCTGAAAATGTGGCATTTGAGCATGGAGGTGGATTCATGCTTGAAAAATCAAAACTTAAAATGTTAAATTCAATTATTAGCGATAATGTTTCTCACGGATCAGGTGGTGGTGGTCATGTGAGTACTTATGTTTCTTTAGAGGCTGAATTTTATGATGTGGTGATTCGTGATAATGTCGGATCTGTTGGAGGAGGTTTGGCATTGAATGCAAATTCCATTTTTGAAAACGTCATAATTGAAAATAATATAAATGAATATGTAGATAATTACACGGCAGGTGGTTTGTATTTAAATGGTAACCATCAGATTAATAATTCTGTTATTTCTGGAAATCATGGAGGCGCAATTCATGCCGCTGTTTCTGCAGATGTTAAAATAATAAATTCAATAATAAACAATAATGATGATGGTTTAGGTGAGATTACAATTAATGGTACTTGGAATGGAACTGCAAACACTAGACTATTGATTGGTCATTCAAATATTGTAGGTGGTATGGATGCCATACAATTTGGAGTGTTTGCTTCAATTGATGATGTAGTATGGTTAGAGGGTAATATTGATGAAAATCCATTGTTTATGGGTGATGATGATTTTTCTCTTCAAGAAAACTCGCCTTGCATTGATGCTGGTATTGCCTATTTGGAATACGATGGTGAAATTCTTATTGACATGGCTGATGACATGTATGTTGATGGTGATGGTGATGGTGTTTCGTTACCAGATATGGGGGCGATAGAGTGGTATCCTTTGGTATTTGGCTGTATGGATCAAATTGCATGTAATTATGATTATGAGGCTAATATTGATGATGGGAGTTGTGAATATCCTGAAGCAAATCATGATTGTGCAGGTGATTGCTTGATTTATATTGACTGTTTAGGTGTTTGTGGGGGAGGTGCGAGTTATGATAATTGTGGTGTTTGTGATGGTGATGATTCTAGTTGTTTATTTTTAGGTGATATGAATTATGATGGTTATGTTAATGTCATGGACATAGTCATGACGGTTGATCTTGTACTCATGAATCAGTTTGATGAAGTTGCTGATGTAAATGAAGATGGCCATTTAAATGTTCTTGATATAGTAATGTTGGTTGATTGGGTTTTAAATGGTCTTCCTAGTAATATGGGCTGTACCGATGAATTGGCATGTAATTATGATCCAGACATAGATACTGATGATGGAAGCTGTATATATCCTGAGGAGAACTATGATTGTGCAGGAAATTGTTTGACGGATATTGATTGTGCGGGTATTTGTGGGGGAAACAACTCTTCTTTTGAAACATGTTGTGGGCTGCCTATTAATGAAAATTGTACTTCTGATTGCCATGTTGATGATCTTGATGTTTGTTGTACTTTAAATGATATTGATGAATGTGGAATGTGTTTTGGTAATGGTTCAAGTTGTAGTCCAACAATAACTGATATTGATGGAAATGTTTATGGTACGGTTCAGATAGGTGGAAAATTATGGACTACAGAAAATCTTAAGGTGACACGTTATAATAATGAAGATCCGATTTTAACAGGACATTCTGATGCTGAATGGGCAGATCTTGATTTGACAGAAACAGGAGCATATTCCGTATTTATTGATGATCAAGATACTGATGCTTGTGGGGATAATTGTGCGGAGGTATATGGTAATTTGTATAATTGGTATGCAGTAAATGATGAAAGAGGATTATGTCCTGAAGGTTTCCATGTACCATCAGATGATGAATATAAAGAATTAGAAATATATCTAGGGATGAGTGATGCAGAAGCAAATGCTATGGGCAGTCGAGGGTTGGATGAAGGCGGTAAGTTAAAAGAAGTAGGATACGAACATTGGACTTATCCAAATGCAGGGGCCACGAATGAAACAGGTTTATCTTTATTGGGAAGTGGTCTACGTGGTCGTACTGGAACATATGAATATTTACTTTTTAATCATTATGCTTGGACGTCATCAGATTGTAGTATCTGGGAAGGAGAGATACCTGGGTGCATGGATCTAGATGCATGTAATTATGATGAGGAAGCCACTGTAGATGATGGTAATTGTAATTATAATATTATATGTTATGATCCTCCATATGAGTGCCAGCCAATAGCAAGATATTTGCATCATGCCGTTGCGACAATTGCTAGAACATATAAGGAATATGAATCTGGATTAAGTGTACGTTGCATTCAAGACTAAATGTTTTCTTTAGGTTGTAGTGTTGGTTGGTATTATTTTGAAGGTGTAATTTATTAATCATGGAATGGTATCTGTAATGAATCTATTTTTATTAATTTTATTAAATCTTTCTTTTGCATATTCTCAATTGGAATGTGATGGGGAGCGTTATGTGGATGAAATTTTCAATCAAGTCAATGTGACTAGTAACGTTTTATATGGAGGGAATTATAACCCAAACATTTGGGGTCAAAATGAATGGCAAGATTTGTATCTTGACATTTATGAGCCAATTGGTGATGATGTTGAAGATAGGCCCTTGGTTTTCTTCTTATATGGTGGGTCTTTTATAGCAGGTTCTAAAACAAATGCTGATGTGGTAGAACTTTGTACGCGTTATGCTAAAATGGGTTACGTAGCAGCAGCGATTGATTATCGCCTGACTTCTGACCTCATATGGTTTCCAAACTCAGAGACAGCATATAGAGCAACTACAAAGGCCATGCATGATTTGAAGGGAGCCATACGGTGGTTTCGTATGAATGATGAAAATGAAAATGAATATGGTATTGATTCAGATAGAATTTATGCAGGTGGAATTTCTGCAGGCGGCATTACAGTTGTAAATGCTGCTTATTTAAATCAAAATAATGAAATTCCAGAAATAATAATTGATTATGTGGAAGAAAATGGTGGACTGGAGGGTTTGAGTGGAAATGAGGGGTATGATAGTCATTTTCATGGTGTCATAAACCTTTGTGGAGCAGTTGGAGATGATGGTTGGATCATAGAAGGTGACATTCCTATTGTGAGCATACATGGTGATGAAGACACTGTTGTTCCATATGGTGATGGCTTGATTACTTTATTTGGCTTAAACATGCAGGTATATGGTAGTTTTGTAATAAATGAGACTATGCTTGCTCTTGGCAATGAAAGTGCTTTATATACCTTTTATGGCTATGATCATAATCCTTTTAATTCATCTAGTGCAGCCATGGATTTAACCATTGATTTTACTAGCAATTTTATGGTAAATGTTGTTTGTCCTATTGAGCAAGAAATGATGGGCGATCTTAATGGAGATTCCATCTTGAACATTCAAGACATCATACTTATGATTAATATTATTTTAGGGTATGACGTAGCTATGGATCAGGCTGATCTTAGTGGAGATGGAATTATAAATGTCGTAGATGTTATTCAGCTATTGAATGTTATTTTAGAGCGTTAATTTTTCATTCATTCCATTACTATTTCTTAAATGAAATCCAAGATTCCATTCCTATTATTATTTTTACTAATAATTGCTTGTCAAAATGAGAATGACACGTTAGACTTTACGCCTGGTTCCCCAGAACAAAAGGGGATGGATATATTTAATAGAATGGCCTGTAATGCTTGTCATTCCATGGATGGTACCTTAAAGTTAGGGCCAACTATCAAAAAACAATATGGAAAAGAAATTCGCCATACAGATGGAACCATCATGATTATTGATGATGAGTACATACGAGAATCCATCATTGATCCTCTTAAATACATTGCTGAAGGATATACTCCAATAATGCCTTCTTATAAGCCTATTTTAAGTGATGAAGAGATAAATTGGATAATTGCGTACATAAAGGCATTGAAATAATTGTTATTCTTTATCATGTATTGATAATTTATGCATCGATTATTAAATTATTTTAGGATTGGTTTATTGAAAGAAAATTTTTCTAATTATTTGGAGTTAACAAAACCAAGAATTTCAATGTTGGTTCTTGTTACTGCCTATTTAGGCTATTATCTTGGCATTCGTAGTCAAGGAAATCACATGATTAGTCTTGATAGTTGGTTGGTTCTTTTTTATTTATTAATTGGAACTTGGGCAACATCTGCATCAGCTGCCATATTAAATCAAGTAATGGAAATAAAACATGATGCAAAAATGAATAGGACTAAGAATCGTCCTCTTGTAAAAGTTTTGATAAAAAATAAAGATGCACTTATTTTTGGCATGTTTTTAGGTTTTTTTGGATTAGTATTTTTATTGATTTTTGTTAATCTGCTTACCATGCTAATTTCATTTGCGACCATTTTGCTTTATCTCTTCATATATACTCCAAGTAAACGAATAAGTACTTGGAATACTATTATAGGTTCTGTGCCTGGTGCAATGCCTCCAGTTGGTGGTTGGGTTGCTGCAACAGGCAATTTGGAAGCTCCTGCATGGATCTTGTTTGGTATATTGTTTTGTTGGCAAATGCCACATTTTTTGGCAATTGCCATTATTTATTCTTCAGACTATGAAAAAGGAGGATTTAAAATGCTTCCTACCATATATCCAGAATCAAAGCGAACAAGTCATGTTATTTTATTTTTTACCATTGCCCTTTTAGTGACTAGTTTAGGTTTATATATTTTAAAAATTGCAGGCATGTTTTATGCCATTGGTGCAGCTTTTATTGGAATGGTTTTTTTTGCAATTGCATTGCAAGTAAGTATTAATTCGAGTAAGAAAAATGCTCGTCGTTTAATGTTGGCATCCATTATTTATTTGCCATTGCTACTTATGTTAATTTTAATTGAAAGGATTATATTATGAGTGATAATTCATCTTTAAAAGATGCTTTTTGGTTGAGAATTATTTACATTGTTTCCGTAGTCATAACTTTAGCTGTAGCATTTCTTATTTTAGGCCCAAGACCTGAAGGCATGGAAGGTATGTTGGATGTATCTGTGTTACCTATTGTAAATGCATTGCTAAATACTACAAGTGCCATTTTACTTTTGATTGCTCTTTGGCTTATTAAAAAAAAGAATATAGAAAGACATAAACAAGCCATGCTGGGTGCATTTGCAACGTCTTCTTTATTTTTAGTCTCTTATGTCATTTATCATTGGTTTAAGGCTGGACCAAAACCTTATGTTGGAGATTTTACTATTTTGTATTATATCATCTTAATTACACATATTATTTTGGCAATGTTTATCATTCCAATGGCACTTATATCATTATATAGAGGATGGAATATGCAAGTTGAGAAACATCGTAAAATTGCCAAGATAACATATCCAATCTGGCTTTATGTCTCCATTACGGGTGTTCTGATTTACCTAATGTTATATGGTTTTTAAGTTTTTGTAAGTTGTTTGAAATCTTGGCCTGTAGGATTTTGAAATATTTTTAGTCCAAATTGAGGAGTCATAGCTAATAAATGGTCAAAGATATCAGATTGAATTCCTTCATAATTAACCCAATTAGTATCATTGCTGAATACATATATTTGAATGGGTAATCCTTTGTCAGTAGGTGCTAATTGTCTAACAAGAAAAGTCATGTTCTCATGGATTTTTGAATTATTTCTCAAGTAAGCTTCTATATATGCACGAAATGTACCAATGTTTGTTAATTGTCGACCATTCATGATATTTGAAGTATTGACATTATTTTTTTCATTATGCTCTTTTACTTCAGTTTGTTTTTTTTGTACATATTCTTTAATGATTTCAATGTTTTCATATTTTTCTAAATCTTCAGATGTACATGTCGTGATTGTGTTCATGTCCAAGAAAAGGGAACGTTTGATTCTTCTCCCGCCACTTTCAGACATCCCCCTCCAGTTTTTAAATGTGGAATCAATTAATTTATGAGTAGGGATGATGGAAATGGTTTTATCCCAATTTTGTATTTTAACGGTATGCAATGCAATGTCAATTACATCGCCATCAGCTCCAAATTGAGGGGCTTCAATCCAATCGCCAATTTTAAATAGATCATTAGAGCTGATTTGTAAGCTTGCAACAAGAGATAAAATTGTATCTTTGAATATTAGCATTAGTACTGCAGTCATTGCGCCAAGACCACTAATTAGAAGAGTAGGATCTTTTTCTAGCAGTAATGCGATTATTACTATAACTCCTAAAACATTTATGATTAATTTGGATATTTGAACATAACTTTTAATGTTTAAGCGCTCTGAATACTTGGTTTGTTGATATATGTCAGTTAAAGCGTTTAAAAATGAATTTATGAAAAGAACTCCAGATGAAGCCATGAGGCATAATGAGATTTTCTGAATTAGCTTTGTAAATTCTGGGGCTGTATTTGCAAAATTATATAATATGAGCGCAGGCACCATGTAAGCAAGATGATTAAATACTCTTCTATTGATTAAAATATCATCAAGCTTAGTATTTGTCTTACTAAACATTTTAGTTATTAATTTTAAGATGATTTTTACAGTAATTCCGTAACCTAATAAGCTTGCCAATAATAAAATCCCCATGATGGAAAGTGA
>CAZQYT010000005.1:16274-17147 GCA_964597475.1 uncultured bacterium
AGAATGTAAAATTGGATCATGAGGTAATATGTCATTTAAGTTGTTAATCATAATGAAATTCCTGAAATATTTTATTATTTAAGATTCAAACTTATGGCATTAATTTGAAAAAACCTTAATCATTATCATCTTTATTTCTCTTTGAATGCCTGGTAAACAATAATTTTTCCATGAGATATTTTTATCGTAAATATGCTTTTAATTGATTCATTTAAAGTGCATGAATATATACTGCTTATAGTATAATCATTTAAGTTATACTTTAATCCTGATGTTGTTATTTTGATTGTAGGGTTGGTTGAAAATATGGAAACTTGTTCTCCTTTGAATGATTTAAGTGTTTGTTCATTTTCAAGTGTTGTAAAAATTCGATGGTCAGTTATCATGTTAAATTTTGTTTTTGTTTGAAATTCAATGAGGGAAAATATATTTCCCAAGGAGTGATCTTCTCTTTTTCCTGTTGCTCCAAGTATCGTAACATGGTCTATGTTTTGTTTGTCTACCCATTGCATTGATTTCCGTAGATCGTTTTGATGTTGGTCTGGAATATGAAAAAGTTTTTTTTGATATTTTATTTTATATTTTTTATTAAATGAATCAAGATCTCCAATTATTGCAATGGGCTCTAAGCCATGTTTAATTAAATTGTTAATTGAACCATCGCAACAAATTATGGATTGTGCTTTTTTTAAAATTTTCAAAGGGATTTCATGTTTTGGAAAATTTCCATTTGCTAATATGGTAATGGGTTTATTCATTTTTGATTGCTTTACATAAAATTAAATTTAATTAAATTAAATCCATGTGCTTCTATTCATTTTTTTCATATATGAGATACATGTAAACTTAAATACTATAAATGATTGTTAATTT
>CAZQYT010000005.1:17157-18900 GCA_964597475.1 uncultured bacterium
ATAAATGAATATGGGGAATCGAATTAAAAGGTCCAATGATGAGCTCAAGGCAGTAAGGCCGACAATAGATGAAGTTAAATTCATTCCTAGGCTCCCAATTTCAATTTTAGTTGAAAATGTTAGATCTGTACATAATGTAGGATCGATTTTTCGTAGTGCAGATGGATTTGGTGCCGAAAAAATATATTTAACTGGATATACTGCATTTCCTCCAAGGAAAGATTTGCATAAAACGGCCCTTGGAGCAGAAGATGCAGTTCCTTGGGAGTATGATGAAAATCCTATTAAAATGGCAAGATTGATTAAAAAAACTGGTATTTCATTGGTTTTAATTGAACAAACACATGGGTCTAAATCTATCTATGATATGTCAGTTGATTTTCCTATTTGTTTTATTGTCGGGAATGAAGTTTCGGGTGTGTCTGAGGAATTATCAAGAGAAGCTGATTATCATGTTGAGCTTCCAATGAGAGGAATAAAACAGAGTCTTAATGTATCGGTTGCTGTTGGTGTTGTGGGATATGAGTTCTCTCGTTATTATTTGAAAAAAAAATCTATTACAAAATAGTAAATGTTGTTACGGTTTGATACTTTTATGTTTTTCATAATGTTTGTAAATTTAAAATAAGATGAGATTGTTAAATAAAAAATTATTTTTATTATTCATGGTAAGTTTATCTTTCTCTGCAAGAGGAGATTTATTATCTACAGAGTTGTTAGCAACGCGTAATGTGATTAATACTCAAACTTACATTGAAACGGAATTAGCTCAAATTGTTACAGACATGTTTTCCATTGAAACTGCACAATATGGATATTGGATGTATAAAATAACATACGAAACCATTGATTTGAATGGTGATCCTCATGTCGCCTCAGGTACTGTTTCATATCCTCGGGTTGATTGGCCTGAAATTGCAAATCAGGCTTTTCCCATAATTAGCTATCAACATGGTACAGTTGTGGAAAAATCTTCTGTTACCTCAGAACAAGGTGAATGGATTTTATCTGCAATTCTTACTGGAAGTGGATATGTTTATGTAGAGCCAGATTACTTAGGATTGGGTGAGTCAGAAGGAATGCATCCTTATCAACTTAAAGAGCCATATGGGACTGCTGTTGTAGATTTGTTGAGAGCTGTTAGATATCACGCCATGTTTGAAAGTAATGAATACATGGTAAATGATCAGCTTTTTTTAGCAGGATATTCTGAAGGAGGATATGCTACTATGGCAGTTCATCAGATAATTGAAAGAGACTATGTTGATGAATTTGATATTAGTGTATCATTTCCCATGGCTGGGGCATATAGTATGTCAGGGATAATGGTTGACTTAATGATAGCTCAGCAACCTTATGGTGAACCTTTTTATTTTCCTTATGTATTGTTTGCATATTTAGATGCATATCCTAGTATTGGATCTGTTGAAGAGTTTTTATTACCTGAATATGTTTTTCTTCAAGATTGGTTTGATGGATATCATTCAAGTTCCGAAATTAATGATGCGATGCCATCAATACCAATTACAATCATGAAGCCAGAAGAGATTTTAAATTTTGAAAATAATGATGATCATTTGTTGAGAATTGCTCTTAGGGAAAATGATTTATGGGATTGGACTCCTCATGCACCCATGTATATTGTCCATGGAGAAGGTGATGAGTTGGTTCCATCAAGTAATGCACTTTTGGCTTATGATCAATTTTTAGAAAATGGATCTGAAGAAGTATATCTTGATTTGT
>CAZQYT010000006.1:0-17535 GCA_964597475.1 uncultured bacterium
ATAACAATTCAATTACTTTATCTTTATTCATGATGCCCCTTTATTTTTTTTCATTATTAATTCATAAAAAATGGTAATTATCATTATAAAAAAACATAAATACATGAGTATCCCTGAAGTGATAACTAAATAAGAAAATGATGAATGAATGAATCTAATTAGCCAAATTCCTCCAAAGGTCAATAGAATGGAAATAAATGGTTCAATGATTAGAAAAGTTTTAAGCATGCCAGTAATGAGGCTATTAAAGTAAAAGAGCCCTCCAATGATTAGAAAAATAAATGTCATTGACAATATATGCGTATGGGTAGTATTTAAAAGTTCGCTAGTTGGTTTTGGATACTTTTCTGGAATTTCAAAATCATCCTTAATTATTGAACCACGATAATGTTCTTCTGTCCCATTTGCAGTTAATTGAGTGGTATGAAAAACATAATATAGTCCAACCCCAACTCCAACTGTTATATTCATTACAGTAATGAAACATAAGAACTTTAATTTTCTTGGAAACTCATAAAGTCTTATTGATGATAAATTTTCCATTAGTCTAAATTATCCTTTACATGATCATAAAGAATAGCAATTTTTCTTATTCCCTTGCTTACAGAATGAACAGATATCGTTGCTCCTGTAATTCCATCAATTTCTTTCCTAATTTCATATTTTGAATCATTATTTTTCCCAATGAATTGTTGTAGCCAGCGTTTATTGCCTATTTCACCTCCACAAGCCTCTCTATATTTAATGATTGCAGAATTTTTTATGCTGCCATCTAAATTCATGATTACCATGAATGTTATGGGCATTGATTTCCCTTTTACATTATCTAAAAATGCATAGGCAATTGTTGTATCATTATTAGTAATATTCCAATAATATAGTTTATCTTTAAAAAAGACTTGTTTAGCTTGATTCTGTACAAGTGTTTTAGTTGTTTTGTTTAATTTATATGTATGCATTGAAATATTTATTTCTTTTGAAAATTGAGTGAAAATGTGTTTTTCACTATTTTCTTTGATAGGTCCTGCGAGTAAAAAAGATAATAATAAGTATGTATATTTCATAAAATATAAAGTTATAGTTTAAATAAATAAAATCCACTCCAACAAGTCATCAAAGCACAAACAGGGAGATGTACAATTTTTTGGACCAAAAAGTTGGAGTGGATGATTAGTAGTATGTGGCTAATGTTAGAACATATAGCCTACGCCTATATTGATTAATGTTTTATTGTCATCTTCACTTTCATAAGTTTTTGTTCCATAGTCTACTTTGAATGCAATTTGATCAATTGGAAAATATGAAAGCCCAAATTTCATTATATCATAATGTGAAGTAGTATCATCTACATCTTTTTGAACATTGCCATATCTAAACCAAGGTATTAATTTTCCTTCACATCCAACCATTTCAGAAATATCATATCCAACATCTAAATAATATCCTGAAGTACCATCTGCGGTGGTATTATCGGTATAGCTAATGGTGCCATATTCCATGGTGGCTGTTAAATTATTTGCATTATACGAACCATGGAATTCCATTAGGGATACACCAATGCTTTCATCTACTGTTCCGTCTGCATTAAGATTTACAGGAGCATTATTCATGGTCATTGAGCCACCAATGTTAATGCCTGGCATCCCATTATAGTCAAAGCGGAAATTTTTAGTCCAATCATATGCTGATGTTTTGTATCCTTTTCCCCTTGCATCCCTGATGCCATCTCCAATACCACTCGCTTTTAGATCTTCCATGATGTTTAATTTCCAATCAATTCCAGAAAATTTTCCATAAAACCCAAAGCCATTTCCAAACCATGTTGTTGGAATGACATATTTGGCATAATCAGGTCTTTCTACACTTAAAAAGGTAGGGGGCTCATGTGTTTCATTTATGTATCCCGCGGAAACTAATAAAACACCGGCTTTAAATCCCCAGTTTCCAGCATGGTAATTAACATATGCTTGTTCTAATTCTACTTCACCTGAATATTTAATTTGATTATCAACGTATTCATGCGAATGTCCATCATCAGCACTATTTGTAGTTTGGCTGGGATCATCAGAGCCCCCTATCATGTTATGTTCTATTTCTAACTCAGATTTTAGTGACCATTTTTCTGAATAGTTATAGCCAAAAAATATGATGAAACGATGAAAGTCTAATATGTTTTTTGTTTTATCTCCATCATTGTTCATTTCTTGATTCCAATGAAGCTCGCCATATCCACCTATTGTATGGCCAGGTTCAAAAAAATCATCTTGAGCAAAAATGATATTAAATGCCATTAATGTTATTATTAAATATTTCAATTATTTTTTTCCTTTCTATTTAAATTATAATGAGAATCATTCTCATTATCAATATATAAATATTAATTGAGAATAAATCTCAATTGCAAGACTTTTTATAATTTTATGTTTATTGTATTATTAATTTCTTCGCGATTGAAGCTTTGCCAGAAGTCTGAGGATTTCAAGATATAGCCAGATGAGAGTAACTAAAAGTCCAAAGGCACCATACCATTCCATGTATTTTGGTGCACCTTTTTCAGCACCTTCTTCTATGAAGTCAAAATCTAAAACCAAATTTAATGATGCAATGACAACTATGAAAAGGCTCAAGCCTATGCTAAGCATAGAACTGTTATTGGGACTAAGTATTGATAATCCAGAACCAAAAAAACTCATTATGAAGCTAATTAAGTAAACAAGGAATATGCCCCCCATTGCCGCCATGAGACCTAGTTTAAAATTTTCAGTAGGCTTTATGAGTTTAGATTTATATGCTAGTAATAGAGCTGCCAATATACCAAAAGTTAGAAAAACTGCTTGGCTTACAATGCCAGGGTACTGAACTTCATAAAATCTTGAAATGCCTCCCAGTGCAAGTCCTTTTAACAATGCATATCCGGAGACTGTATATGGAGCCCATGTTTTTTTAAATATGGTAATTAGCGCCATTATGAATCCGCCAATGCCTCCAAAAATCATTAGACCTGGATTAGGATTAACCCATGAGTACAAGGCTGTCGTCATTAACATTATAAGAGCTAAAGCTGTTTTATTTACGGTACCTTCAATTGTCATTTCTCCTGAACCATCATGTATTGCCGTATTAAAAATTCTTGAATTTAAAGCAGGGTTTCCTGATCGCATAGAAAGATGTGGACTCATTGTTAATCTCCTAAATAATTTGATTCATGGTGGAAAATTTAAATTATTTTTTACTTAAAATTTATTATTTACTTGCAGGGAATTATTAATCTTCATACATTTCTTGTAGGATATTTCTTACATGAATAAAGTATTGTAAGGAAAAAGTAAAAAAAGTTTTTTAAAATAATGTGGCATCATATTTGGAGCTTTCTTTTTATGGAGGAGGGAGTATTTAGCTATATTATTTCTCAAGAGGAGGAGAAGAAAAAACCCCGTTAAAGCGGGGTTTTTTTTATATAAAAAGTAGGCCCCTCTTTCGAGGGGCCTTACCATTATCAAAGCCAATTGCAGGATTTTTGAGGAGTAAGTCGTAGGTAGAAAATTTTAGTTCTATGACTTACATTATAATTTATGTTTATTTGATACATGTAATATTTGACTCACGTCACTTAATGTTTTAATTCATCATTATTTTTGTTTGGTAAGGATGAATAATCCAATTAAAGTAATGGTACCTCCAATCAATGTCATCATACTAATCATTTCATTAAAAAGAAACCATGCCAATAATGAAGCTATTATGGGTTCACCCATTGGAGTGGATGCTACTATGGTTGGAGATATGTGGCGGATGGAATGATACATTAAACCGTGTCCAAATAATGTGGGTATTATTCCAAGCATTAGTAGATAGATAAAATCAATTAGTGAATATCCAAATAAAGATGATTGTGTAAAAAATGAAATGATGAATAAAGTAAAAGCCGCCGTGGTAAAAAGTGTTCGAGAATAACTGATGGTACTGATTTCTTTTCGTACATTTTCAGAAATGATAAATCCAATTCCAAGAAAAACGGAACAAGCAACAGCTAATAAATTCCCAATTGTATGTTTACTAGAAAAATCAAATTGATTGCCAATGATTATCATTGCTCCAAAGATTGCAATACCTAAGCCAATTAAAAGTAATTGTGAGTGTTTGCGTTTTAAAATAAACTTTTCAATGCTAAATGTAAATAAAGGAGCTAAAGTTCCAAGAAATGTTGCATTGGCTATGGTAGTTAATTTTATTGATCCAAAAAAAAGAGCAAAATGTATGCCTAGCATGATGCCAGCAAATAGTGTATGTTTTAATTGTTTATTTTTTAATGGTGTTTGTTTTTTAATCATGCTAATTAACCATAAAATCATTGCTCCAAAACTCATTCTCCAAAATGAAATGGTAACTGCTGGTACATTATCAAGAAATCTAGCAAAGATTGGAGATGTACTAACCGACAGCATCGCAATAAACAATAATGTCATGAATTTAAATTTCAATTTAAAAGCTCTTTTACAGCATGTAATAATTTTTCTAATTCACTATCTGAGTTATATGCTTGAATGGAATAACGCAATAGAGTTTTGTTTTCCCATTTAAAAACGGGTATTTGTATGTTATAATTAGATAACAATTTTCTTCTAAAATTATCAGGATCATTAACTGGGATTGGAATGCTTGCCATTTGACCTAACCATTTATCAGGGCACGGTGGATTAAAATCAAGAAAATTAATAAATTCATTTCTTAGTTTGACAACTTTATTTTTACAAATTTTAGATAAGTTGGACCAATTATGTTCATTTAGAAAATCTATTGCTTTTGGTATGGTTAAAAATGCACTCATGTCTCGTGTCCCTTGCCATTCATGCCAATCTAAAAAATTAGAAATCCCAGGATTATCACTATTCCATCCCCAGCTAATTATGATGGGATGTACTTGAAATTGCAATTCATTTTTTACATATAAAAATGAAACTCCTTTTGGAGTACACATCCATTTATGACAAGCGCCAACATACATGTCTGGATCTAGTGCCATTAAATCTAAAGGTATGTGCCCAGGTATATGCGCACCATCAATGATGGTTAATATTTTATTTTTTTTTGAAAAATTTATTATTTCTTCAACAGGAAATTTCATTGCAGTCATACTTGTAAGATGACTAATAAAAATCACTTTTGTATTTTTTGTTATGGAATTTAAAAATTGTTCTAAAAATTCTTTTTTAGAATTTATTGGAATTTCAAATTTTGCTTTTACAAATTTTGCTTTTTTATCATCACATATGTACTGCCAAGTTTTATCTAAGGCACCATAAATATGATTGGTTGAAAGGACTTCATCATTTTTATTTAATTTTAAACTTCTTGCAATTGCATTTACGGCTGTGGTTGGATTTGGAAAATAAACTAGATCATTTGGATGACAATTAACATAATTTCCTAATGCTTTTCTTGAAGCTTTTAAAGATTCATATATGGTTTCTTCAAAAAATTTAACTGGTTCCATTTCTAATTTTTTTTGCCATTTTAATAGATCATTAAAAATTGGTTTTGCACAAGCTCCAAATGAACCGTGGTTTAAGTAAATGATTTTTGGATCCAGCATGAACTGGTTTTTCATGATGGAGGGTTGAATAAGTTATTCTCCGATTTTTAGAGAATTGGGAGTTTTTATGTGTAAGGTTCTTTGAGGATAAGGGATTTCTATGTTTTCTTTATTAAATTGCTTATAAATTTCAGAATTAATTTCATCTACTATTCTTCCACGATCTTCAGGTTTTTCTATCCAAAAAAGTAATTGTAAAATTAAACCTGAATCACCAAAACTACGGAATCGTACTCTAGGATTTGGATCATTACATATGTTCTCACTTGCATTGGCAATATCTAACAATAATGTACGTACATGATCAAGGTTTGAGCCATATGCTATACTAATATTAATTCTAATTCTTTCATTTTCTTCTGGTCCGCCACTTTCATTAATTATTTTTGAATTTGCAATGAGTGCATTTGGGATTGTAATCTCAATGTCATCTCTTGTCATTATTCTTGTGCTGCGAAGACCTATGTTTTTTACATAACCTCTTTCCCCTCCATCAAGGTTGATATAATCTCCAGGTTTATAAGGTGTGTCTGCCATTATGAAAAAACCAGCAAATAAATTCGCAACCGTATCCTTTGCTGCTAGACCTAAAACCATGGCAATGATTGTCGTTGAAGCCAACCAGCCCGTAACATCTACATCCCAACTAACTAATATGAAATATGTTGCCACCATGAATATGATGACTTTTCCAACATTGTCAAATAAAGGCAAAGTATGCACTTGTATGATGCCTGTATTTTTGCTTTGGTTGCTATACCAATCAATAAAATGAAGGAATGATTGAAATAATGCTACTGACCAGAGAATGATTGCAATGGTTTTAAATAAACCTATGAATGTAAAAGCTATGACTTCAGGGAGAGGAAATAATTTGACAGAAATACCAAGCCCCATGAATAAAATACTATAATAAATGGGACGATGAACAATTTGGATTATCTTATCATCGATTGTACTCTTTGTACGATTTACAAGTCTAGATAAGACTCTAATAATTGACCAATCTACAAGTTTTGCAGCTAAAATTGATGCAACTACGCAAAGTACAGCTTGTACAACTGGTATTTTAAGCCATTCTATTAATAATTCTAAATATTCTGGCATGGGTGAAAATTAACAATTAAATAACTAAAAAAAAAACAATCTCAATTTATCTTTTTCTAAGATATGCCTCTACTCTACCTTTTACACATATGTTTCCATTGAGATCTTTTCCATCAATTGAATGCCAATCATTATATTTTCCATGTTTTTCAAGTATATCATGTATTTTTTTTATTTCATCATCATGGATTTTAAATTCAAATAATAAATTAGTATTGACTTGTTTTAAAAATTCAACATGAATAGTTTTTGAAAAAAAATCTGTTTTTAATCCTTTCCGTAGCATTATTTGTTTTATCATTATTGGGTAAAAAGGATCAAGAGCACTAGTGATGGATCCCCCCCATATTGATTTATTAGGATTGCGATTTAAGAACGAATGTTTTAATTGAACGATAATTTCATGGAAATCATTTGAAACTGAAATGATTTTAATGCGATTAACTAAAAAAGGAAACCACAGGTTTAACATCCTTTTTAATTCATTAGGCTTTAATTGTGGAGAATGGTAATGTTTAATAAAATAATGAAATGGATTTAATTTCATGATATTAATGGAAAACATTCATGCTTAAATAATCATTTGATGAATTTTTTTAAAAATGAAGAAATAGTTTTAAAGATTTTTTCTTGTTCAGGATTTTTTACAAATAAATTATGTCCAGCTTTTTTTAGAATTAGTTTTTCCTTATGTTGTGATTGAATGTTATCAAATACTAATGATAAATTTGAATGTGGTGATAGTAAATCTGCTTTTGAATGCATGACTAGAGCTGGCGATTTCACCTTGGAAAGTTTTTTTCTCACTTTATTGGTTAATTTCCTCATTTCATTAACAGCTGAAGAGGGCCAAACATCATATCCCATAAATGTTAAATTGGGTCTTATTTTTTTTGAAAAAGTTTTATGTTTTTTTCTAAAAGGAAAAAAACGATGAAATAAAGGTGCTAGTACATGAATGCTAAAATTATTATTAGAATTAAGGGCTGTTGATGCAAAAACTGATGCCTTAAATTTAAAAATTGAATTTAAATGCAAAGCCAACACACTCCCCATGCTGATTCCAACTATAAATATATTATTACAATTTGAAGACATCTCGGCAACACCTTGCTCAACAGCCATTATCCAATCCTTATGTGAATGTCTATTGCAATCATTAGGAGTTGTTCCATGTCCAGGTAAATTTTTGGCCACTACATAAAACCCTTGTTTTCCTAGATATGCAGCAAGCTCCTTTACTTCATATGTAGTATTGGTAAATCCATGTATGATATAAACCCCATCAGAACTTTCTTTGTTAAATTCATAATCATTGATGTCGAATGTTTTTGATGTTGTCATGTCATTATCAAAGGAAAAGAAAATTAATATACGGGTAATGAAGAATCAATTTTTTTTGCCCATTCATTAATTCCACCAGAAAGGTTTGCTATGGATCGAAAATTTTGATTGGATAAAAATTCACATATTTGTGAAGACCTTACTCCTGTTCTACACATTATGACATAATCATTTTCAGGATTTAGTTCATTAATTCTATTTGGAATTTGGTTCATTGGAATATGCAGAGATCCTTCAATTTTAGAAATTTCTAATTCAAAATCCTCTCGGACATCTATGATGGTAGGGGAAGAGCCATTTTCAAGTTTTTTTTGTAGTTCAGTAGCATCTAATTCTGTGAAGGAAATTTTTTCATTTACTGCTTCTACTCCACAGAATTGTTTATAATCTATTAATTTTGTAACACTGGGATTTTCTCCACAGACAACACAGTCATTATTTTTAGTTATTTTTAATTCATTAAATTCAAAAGTTAAGGCATCAAATAATAAAAAACGATTTACCATTAAATCTCCAATGCCTAAAATAAGTTTTAAAGCTTCATTTGCTTGCATTGTACCAATTATTCCAGGTAAAACTCCAAGTACTCCACCTTCAGCACAAGATGGCACTAGATTTGGTGGTGGTGGAGAAGGATAAAGGCATCTATAACATGGTCCATTATCATGATTAAATACTGAAACCTGTCCATCAAAACGATAAATACTTCCATATACATTTGGTTTTCCTAAAATGACACATGCATCATTAACCAGGTATCTAGTTGGGAAATTATCCGTACCATCAACAACCATGTCATAATCTTTAATTATGTCTAATGCATTTTCAGAAGAAAGTGCAGTTTCATGGAGAATGTAGTTAGTATGGGGATTTAAGTTTTTTAGCCTTTCTTTTGCAGATTCTAATTTTGATTTTCCTATTTGATCCATGCCAAATAAAACTTGACGTTGTAAATTCGATTCATCTACAACATCAAAATCAACCATGCCAATTGTTCCAACTCCAGCTGCAGCTAAATATAATGAAACAGGACTACCAAGGCCCCCAGCACCAATCACTAATATTTTTGCAGATTTTATTTTTTTTTGACCATCAATACCTACTTCTGGTAATGAAAGATGCCTACTATATCTAATAAATTCATCTGGTGACAATTTTCCTGAGCCTCCCGCAATTGAAGGGATGATTCTTACATCATCTCCATTGGAGACTTCAGCTTTCAAACCTCCTTTTTGTCTTATATCTTCACCGTTAATGAAAATATTTACAAAATTACGTAAGCTTCCATCGTCTTCAACTAAATGTCCCTTTATGTCCGGATGCGCATTGAATAATTCTGTTAGTACTTCATTTACATTATTTCCATTTACTTCAATGCTAGCCTCACCATTTGTAAATCTTCTAAGGGGTGAAGGTATCTTTAATATGCTCGCCATTTATTTTTTCTCCTCTACTATCTTAATGTCTTCTTTTTTAAATGATTCTCTATTTTGATTTAATTGCCATGATCTATAACTCACAGCCTTACCTTTTTGTATTGAAATTATTATGTAACTAAATCCTGGCCAGGCATGATCTCTATCGAAGTCAGAAGGGTTATGAGGATGATCTGGATGTGAATGTACAATACTAATGACTGAAAGTCCTTTTTCATCAGCTTCATCTTCAGCATTTTGATATGCATTTGGATCAATTAAAAATCTACGTTCTCTATTTTCCTCTTTTACATTTGCTGCTGGCAAGTATTCTAACCCATGGGATTCATTATCTTTAAAGTGTCCCAATATAAACCCACAACATTCATGGGGATATTCTTTTTCTCCATGCAATTTAAATTGTTTTTCTATTTTTTTAGTAATGTGAATTGTTGTCATGTCACCTCCAAAGTCCTGAACTAAAATATCTATCGCCAAAGTCATTAAAAATTGTTACTATTCTTCCAGAATCTATTTTTTCCATTAATTTTGAGCACGCAGCCATGTAGCATCCTGATGATTGCCCTGTAAAAATTCCATTTTTTGATAATACATGACACCAATGTTTTGCTTCATCTGCAGTAATGTAAATCCATTCATCAACGACTGATTCATCAAGAATTTTTGGGACTATGTCTTCTGGTGAGCCAAGAGGTTTCAACCCTTCTATGCCAGGCCATACTTCAGGTCGAATTCCATGGATTTTAATGTTTGGGTATGTTTCTTTTAATTTTCTACCAATTCCAGTGATTGAACCTCCTGTTCCTATGCCGCTGACTAAATATTCAAAAGGTCCATCCATTTGTTCAATTATTTCTTCAGCTGTTCCATGATAATGTGCTAACCAATTATTATCATTTGCATATTGATCACATAAAAAATATTTTTCAGGAGTTTCATCTACTAATTTATGAACGTGTCTTAATGCTTCATCATACCCCTCAATCGGATCAGTTTCTATTATATGAGTTCCATGCGCTTTCATTCTTTGCTTACGTTCCGTGCTTGCATTTCCTGGAATGACAATTTCTACTTTATACCCTAATGCATTACCAATCATTGAATATGCTATTCCTGCATTTCCACTAGAAGAGTCTATGATGATTTTATCTTTGGTAAGTACGCCTGATTTAATGGCTTCAGTCAACATTCGTTTAACGGGACGATCTTTTAAGGAACCACCAGGATTCATCCATTCAGCTTTTGCAAATAGAGATATGTTTGAATTTTCTGTTAAGAAACTAACATCCAATAATGGTGTATTCCCAATTAAATCCAATAAGTGTACTTGTTTTTTATTTTTTTCTTCCATTTTTAATTTTTAATTGAGCTTATAATTCATCATGTTTAATTAACAAGGTAACTCAAAAAATTCTGTAAACGCAAGCGGTAAATTAGTCATGCTTTATTGTGTTTTTTTTGAGGTTGGTCAATTATTTATCATTAAAGTCTAAAAGTACTTTCCCAAAATTCTTTCTATTTTGTATGCGTTCATGTGCTTTTGGAGCCTCGGTAAATGGAAAAATTTGATCTATGATGGGTTTAATTTTTTCAGCTTGTGCTAGATCAAATAATTTAGAAGCAGCCTTTTGAATTTTATCTTCAGCTCCAGCAAGCCTCCCAAGATGATATCCCATTACACTTTTATTTTTACTCATTAAATCCATTGGTTTGTATTTTGGCATGGAAAACATTTCTTTCATTAAGGCAAAAAAATTAAAAGATTTCCCCTTGACAAAATTTTGATCTCCAAAAATTATCATTTTACCTAAAGGAGCTAAGCATTCATAACTAATTTTCCAATTATGGCTTCCAACAGGATCCAAAACTAGATCAACACCGCGATTATTAGTAAATCGCATTACTTTTTCATGAACATTTTCATTAGTATAATCAATGCAATTTTCCACCCCCATGTCATTTAATTTTGAATGTTTCCATTTTGAAGCAGTTCCTATGACATTACCTCCAATGGCTTGTGCTAATTGTATGGCTGCTGTTCCAACGCCTCCGCCAGCGCCATGTATTAAAATGGTTTCGCCTTCTTTAAAATTTCCAAGATTAAACATCATCATATAGGCTGTTAAATAAATGACTGGGAAAGCTGCACCTTCTTCAAAAGAAAATTTTTCAGGCAAGGGCATGACTAAATCTTCATTTGAACAAACATGAGTAGAATAGCTACCATGTCTAGATAAAACCATGACTCTATCACCTACTTTAAATTTTTCTACTTCACTACCAATAGCTTCTATTATTCCACAGCCTTCACCGCCTAAGCTTGTTGGAGGTTTGGGTGCGCCTGGATATAATCGCATTCTAGCCATTATTTCTGAAAAATTAATTCCAGAAAAATAATTTCTTATTAAAACTTGATTTTTCCGTGGTGTAGGATTACGTTTTTCCTGTACTTGTAAAACGCTTGGTGGGCCATATTTAGATATTATGATTTGTTTCATTTTTATTAGTTAAATAAGTTTATGATCCAGCTAATCATTTCATTAAATGATCCATTAAAAATAAAGTATTGAATGAGTCCAATTACAATGAAAACATCAATTAGTATGAGTCCTTTTTTAAAATACCATTCTTTGAAAATTTCTTTTGTGAAGAAACTTTTTTTTTCTTCATCCATTAGCTTTATTTATTTTGTTTAAAAATTCATCTTCAGATAGTACTGTTATTCCAAGCTCGATGGCTTTATTTAGTTTTGATCCTGATCCAGGTCCCGCTATTAAAAAATTTGTTTTTCTACTTACGGAGTTACTGGAACGTGCTCCTAAATTTTCTACCATGTCTTGAGCATCTTTTCTTGTAAATTTTTCTAGAGAACCTGTGAAAACAAATATTTTTCCAGAAAATTTAGATGATTGAATTTTCTCAATCTTTTTAACAGTTATTCCTGATTGCATGCATGCTTGAATCATTGTAATGTTAGATTCCAGATTAAAATATTCATGGATTGATTCTGCCATGATGTCGCCAATTTCATGAATTTCCATTAATGATTCCATGGTCGCATTCATCAAAAGAGATAAATCACCTTCAAATGATTTTTCCAAGACTTTTGCAGAATGTTCTCCTACATTACGAATTCCAAGTGCATGAATGAATCGTGCCAAGGTGGTCGCTTTGGAGTTTTCAATTGAGTCTAGGATGTTTTGAGCTGATTTTTCTGCCATTCTATCTAAATTGGATAATACTTTCATGTTTAAATTGAAAATGTCTGAAACATTGCTGATCAATTTATTATTTACAAGTTGTTCTACAAGCTTAGTTCCAAAGCCATCTATGCCCATGCAATTTTTTGAAACAAAGTGCTCTATTTGCCCTTTTATTTGTGCGGGACAATTTTTATTTTGACAGCGTGCCACGGCTTCACCCTTGGGCTTATGTATTTTTTCTTTACAAATGGGACATGTGGTTGGTAAAACATAAGGTAATGTATTAGAAGGTCTTTTAGAAAGAATAACCTTTATGACTTCAGGTATGACATCTCCCGCTCTTTGGATTAATGCCGTGTCTCCAATGCGCACGTCTTTTCTATTAATTTCATCTTGATTATGTAGTGTTGCATTAGAAACAAGAACGCCACCAACAGATACTGGCTCTAGTTTTGCAACAGGCGTAATTGCGCCAGTTCTACCTACACTTGGTTCTATGTTTAATATTTTAGTAGTGACTTGTTGAGTTTTTAATTTTCCTGCAATTGCCCATCTTGGAGATTTACTCCTTACACCTAGTTCATCTTGATTTTGAAAAGAGTTTACTTTAAATACTACGCCATCTATGTCATACTCTAAGCTTTCTCTTAATTTTTCTGCATTTTCATAATAATCAATTAAAAAATCAATTCCACTTCCAATCTTAACATGAGGATTTACTGGAAAACCCCAATTAGGTAATGCATTTAAAAATTCTTTTTGACTTTCAAATTTCATTCCTTCAATTAAGCCTGGAGCATAACAAAAAATTCTAAGAGGTCTTTGGCTTGTAATTAATGGATCAAGCTGCCTTAAGCTTCCTGCCGCACAATTTCTTGGATTTGCAAAAGGGGTTTCTTGTTTTTCTAGACGTTTTTTGTTCATGTTTTTAAAATCTGAATGACCAATGTATACTTCGCCTCTAATTTCTAGTAATGTGGGAGGATTATTACTTATGACAAGAGGAATTCCGCGGATTGTTTTTAAATTTTGAGTGATGTCTTCTCCTGTTGTGCCATCTCCTCTAGTTGAGCCATGTGAAAAAATGCCATTTTCATATACTAATTCTACAGCTAAACCATCTAATTTTGGTTCAGCCATGTATTCTACGTCATTTTCTTGACCCAAACCCTTTTTTATCTGTTTGTCAAATTCTTTTAGCTCATCAATGTTCATTGCATTTGCAAGAGATAGCATGGGCAATTTATGCGTAATGCTTTTAAATTCTGTTAGTGGTTTTGCGCCAACTCTTTGAGTAGGAGAATCAGGTGTAATAAGATTAGGATTTTCTTTTTCAAGACGTAATAGATCTTGCATAAGACCATCGTATTCAGAATCAGAAATGATGGGGTCATCATGTACATAATATTGAATGTTATGATGATTTATTTTTGTTCTTAGAAATTTAATTTGACTGATGGCGTCCATTAGGGGAAAATTAACATTTTAATCCCATGATGAACCATCATAAAGAAAAAATCTTTAATAAAATATGTATGAAATAGATTCAAATTATCAATGGTGATCATAAGCTTAATATTAGCATTAACAACAATAATTAATGGTGAAGACATGGACATGAATATTTTAAACTCATTTCTTTTTCATGCTAGAAAATCATATCAGGAAATGGGTGAAAAAGATATGTTAATAGAGGTTGCAAAGGATGTACAGGTTGGCATTAGATGTCATCTTAAAAGTGAGTCATTCCCAACAATATTATTTTTTCATGGTAATGGAGAAATAGTAATTGATTATGATGATATTGCTCAAGTATATAATCAAAAAAACATTAATTTTATAATTGCGGACTTTAGGGGTTATGGATTTTCTAGCGGCATGCCAAATGCTGAAAATACGCAATCAGATGCACATGTGATTTTGGATAATGTGTTAACACATTTAAAAAAATTAAATTTTGATGGCCCTTTATTTTTAATGGGTAGATCACTTGGCTCTGCATCTGTGTTGGAATTGTCAAAAAGGCATCCACAAGATTTTATTGGCCTCATCATTGAAAGTGGTTTTGCTGATGAAGAACCTTTATTTACACTTATTGGTACAACGGGTAAACAGGCAGGTTTTTCTAAGGAAGATGGATTTTTAAATGGTGAAAAAATTAAAAAATATGAAGGCCCGCTTCTTGTAATTCATGCAGAAGAAGATCACATTGTTCCTTTTAGTCAAGGGGAGCTATTACATGATAATTGTCCATCAAAAAGTAAAACATTAATACCCATACCTAATGCAAATCATAATAACATACTTGGCGTAAGTTCTAAAATGTATTTTGATGAAATTGAAAAATTTATAAGTACTGTATCAGGCAGTTTTTGATGACAAACTCTCTTGGATTGATTTTATTCCTGAAGAATAAATAAACAATAATGCAAATAATCCAACAATGATCCATCCCTGTATTTTTAAAGTAGGGTCAGCCAGGTTAATGAAACTAATTATTGGCTGAAAATGGAAATAAATGAATGTGCCAAATAAATGACTGAGTGGATTATTTTTCCAAAAATATTTAATGAGAGCAAAATAAAATAATGCGCCGGCAATTCTTGATAAGAAGTGTGGTAACATTTCAATGGGTTGTTCTATGAAACTGCCATATATGATATAGAAAAATATTGAAACCCCAATTAATAAGTTAGCCTTTAACATTTTCCCATCTGTTTTAAAACTAATGATTTTTTGGTATAAGAAAAGGCTGACCATGGAAATCCATAATGTATTTATGACAAGTGACATTAATAGGCCATATCCTGGAAAATAATAAGATAAAATGTTGAAATTAAAGCCTGAATCTATGTTAATGTAGTTAGGAAAATTTTCATGTATCAAATAACTAATGGGTCGATATAATAAAAATGCGCCAAAAGCTGCCATTCCACTCATGAACAATCCTTGCCCTAATTGATTCCGCGTATTTTTGGAAAAAAGATTATTTACTTGTGCATTCACTAGGTATAGAGCTGTAGCGGGAATGATCATGAAAACAAGCAACATGGTTAACTCGCTAATATTCCATCCAATTTGCTGTAACCAAAAAGCGGTCCAGCTTTGCCAACCAGAATATTTTCCCATTACATAAGAAATTTTGTTTAAATGATATGTAATTACAATGAATGAAATTAATAATATGAAATTTGTGATGTATTTCCATGAGATCTCAATTTTATTTTGGTGGGTATTTTCAATGAGATAGTAGAATCCAATTATCATGGAAAAAATCCATAATATGAGACTTCCCCAAGTACAAATTAAAAATAATGGATGATAGGCATCATATTTACGTATCCAATCTTCAGGGACATGAAACCAGCGTTTATGTCTACTGATTTCATTACCAGATACTTTTGTAAAAATTCTTTCATTTAACGTTATGCCATTATTTAATGTAAATAGTCTTTCATTCTCCATTTCATGATCAGTGCGAAAGGTCTCAGTCTTTGTATTTCTTTCAATGAATTTAAGAGATTCCAAGTTAATGTTTTGTTTTTTTAGCAGACCTAACATCATGTTTTCTGCCTCGGATGATGAAAGTGATGGAAGGGAATAAGTTTCTGGTAATTGATGGTAAAAATAACCAGGGTCATTTTCACCATTTGGGTTTATTTTTATTTTATAAGTATTTTTATCATTGGGTTTAAAAAATACAACTTGCCAGGGAACAAAAAATCGCCCGTGTGTTTCCTCTAATTCAAAAATCCCTTTTCGACCAACTTTTTGTTTCAAATATGCAAACGGTGTTGATCGTTTATTCATGAAAAGTTGAAAGGGAGGATAACTATTTTCCCAACTTCTCCACATAAAATCATCCCAGTTATTTGTTGCTACTTCATGATCTAATAAATCTGCGCCATAATCATTTTCAAGTGTTTTTTTGGCAGATTCAATAGCCTCCGATCTACTAATGTCAAATTTGAATAGGTCTTTCATTTCATTATTATTTGGAATCAGTAGACATAAAAGACCCCCTAAGAGTAATAGAAGGGGCCATTTTTTATTGGGTAAAAGTTCAAGTTTTGGTATTGTTGGTTTGGATATCGTGATGTTTGGAAGTTCTTGCGATGAATTTAATAAATGATCCAAGTTTATGGTTTTTTGAAATTTCAAGTAATGTAACACCCCATAGATCATAGGGGATAAAAGCAGTATGATTAATATGATTCCTGTAATTATGGCGTAGGGTTGATTTATGTTTAATAATAGGATGATATCATTAAATAAAAAGGAACTAATGATAAAAGAACTAGAAGCAATGATCCCATGATTATATAGTAAATACCCTGAAATTAAGCCTCCGATGAAAAAGTAAAGGGATCCCATGATAAGTGGGTCCGTATCCATTACAGGTCCAATTATGCCATTGGAAGCAATCAATGCTGATAAGAATATTGTCCACCATTTTGAATGTGTTCCCTGATGTATGATTAAAAAAGCCATTGTAAATATCATGATTGACATCCAGCTGCTGGAAATGACATTTGTAATGATGGTTAATAATGGATTGTAGGTTAAAAGAGCATCATAATCGAACCATTTGTAGGCAATGAAATTTCCTGATTGATCTAGGACATAATAAAACATGCTACTAATTGCAAGGAGGCATGTTCCCGCAACGATGCCAATTAAATAGTTTTTAAAAAAGGTTTTGTTTGTAAAATTCTTAAGATGAAATAGATTCTTAATGGAAATGAAGTTTGGAAATGTTTTTCGGTATAGCATATCCATTCCGGTAATAACAGCCATGATTAAAAAGCCTATGAATGAGGCATTCAGGATGATACTTATTATGCCATTCATC
>CAZQYT010000007.1:0-16622 GCA_964597475.1 uncultured bacterium
CTTCTATTTCAAATGATGATAAATCAGAAGAAACTATGGAAAGTACAAATTAATGAGTTGATTTTGTATGCATAGATTTTTTGATTTTTATGTAATGAAAAAATCCTAGATGTTTATTTCTAGGATTTTTTCATTATGTATATTAAATATTTTTTTCTCTTTTAGTAATAAGTATTACTTTATGCTTTAGCAATTTAATTAATTACAGGAAACATAAATATTACTTTTAATATTTTAATACTATTGTTAGTCATCACTGTAATGGTAATATTTTTTATTTTTGAAATATTACCATTAGAAGTAACCGCTTTAGGTGCTGTTGGGTTACTTCTTTTATTTAATATTATTAGCTGGGAAGAAGCCATTAGTGGTTTTAGTAATCCTGCAGTAATAACAATAGGTTCTATTTTTATCATGAGTAGATCTTTGGTTAAAACTGGATTTTTAGAAGTTTTTGTAGATAACTTAGTGAAAATAGGAGGAGAATGGAAGTGGTTGACATTGTTTATTTTTCTTTTTACTATTTCCATCATATCAGGATTTATTAATAATACGGCTGCAGTTGCCATTTTCATACCTTTGGCGATAGATTTATGTCAACGTTTTCATATTAGTCCAACGAAAATTTTATTACCTTTGTCTTATGGTGCAATTTTTGGTGGAACTCTTACATTGATTGGAACATCTACTAATTTAGTGGTAAGCTCTTCCATGGTAGAATTAAGTCTGCTTCCTCAATATGAAAATTATAATTTAAAACCTTTTACCATGTTTGAATTTACTAAACTAGGCATAATTTTTTTAATTATTGGCACAATATATAATATGATAATTGCAAGATGGTTTATGCCATCACGTTCAATTATTTCTTCTCTTACTAGAAAATATCATTTAGGAAGTTTTTTAACTGAATATAAAATTTCAAGTGAATCTCCGTTAATTGGTACTACTTATAAGGAGTTAAATATCTCTGGTAAATATAAATTACAAGTATATAAAATAATAAGAAAATCAGAAAATTTACGTTTTAATTTGCAAAACGTGATTCTTCATGAAGATGATATATTATTGATTCATATTGATGTCAAAGAAATGATAAGGTTTAAAGAAGAGATGAAAGTTTTATTATTATCTGATGTAAAAATGGATCAACAAGAATTATCAGGTAAAAATCATGTAATTGTAGAAGGCATAGTATGCCAAGGATCTTCTATAATTGATAAAACTTTAAAAGAGTTTGATTTTAGAAGTCGATTTGATTCCTTTGTTTTAGCCATTAAAAGGCAACAAGAATTATTAAGAGAAAAAGTAGCACATATACGTTTAAAGTTTTCAGATACATTATTAATCATGGTACCAAAAGAACGTTTGGAAATCATGCGTAAAAGTAATGATTTAATAGTTTTAGAAGAATTAGATGTACATTTGCGTTATGAGCGCTATTGGTGGATTTCAATAATTGTCATACCACTTGTAATGGGGCTTGCTGCATTTAATCTGATGCCTATTGTAAAAGGGGCTGTTTTAGGAGCAATTTGCTTATTGGTTTTACGCTCAATTTCAATTCAAGATGCATATGAATCAATTAGTTGGTCAGTTATTTTTCTCATTGCATCTTTAATCCCTTTGGGTATTGCTATTCAAAAAACTGAACTAGACAAGGTCATTGGTTCTTTTATTATTAATTTTGGCACCATGGTTGGTGGGGTTGAAAATGTGGATCCTGTTTTAATTTTAGCTATTTTATATGGTTTTTCATTTATATGCTCTGCTGTAATCTCAAATGCTGCAGTAGCAATCATATTTACTCCAATAGGAGTAATGTTGGCAGCATTATTAAATGTAGACCCAAGGCCTTTTTTAGTGGCTATTTGTTTTGGGGCGTCATGTAGTTTTATTACACCTATGGGTTATCAAACAAATATGATGGTATATGGCCCTGGTCAATACAAGTTAAAAGATTTTTTTCAAATGGGGATTCCTCTTACTATTTTATTTTGGATTACGGCAATTTATTTTATTCCAAAATTTTGGCCATTTAATATCTAGTGAAATTCAGATATTTAGTTTTATTAGTGTTTTTTCTTAAAGAGCATGCCTTATGTCAAAATTTCAATTATACTAATGATGATTGGTATATTTTACCTAATCTTAGTTCCATAAATGCAATTTCGGAGGATAACTTGAATATATATTTTGCTACTGATTTTGGAATCATAAAATATGAAAAAATAATGGAAGATTTTCAATTTGATTATGGATTGTTCATTAATGCAAATTTTAAAAATATTAGACATATGATTTATGATGATTTTCGTGATTATTTTTGGATTGTACATTCTAATGGTATAAGTTATAAATCATCAATTAGTTCAATATGGAGAGAATTATCTTTGTCAACTACTAGAATTTTCAATATATATGAAATTGATGACTTAGGTTATTCATCTGAATATGTTTGGATTCGTTCAATGGATGATTTGTATCCATTTGATCCATTTACTGCACGATTAGCAAAATGGGAAGATGCAAAAAATGAAATAGATTTTATTAATTGGGGATATTCTAGATTTGGAATTTCAGGTAAAAATATTGATATGTCATCATTTTCAATTGAAGGAGATTGGTTGGTTGGAATTAATAGGATTCATTCTATTAAAGATGGTAAAGAGTTGCATCCAAGTTTATTTATGGAAGATCAAGAAAGAAATTTATGGTTTGGTACTGAAGAAGGCTTTATTTTAAAAGGCTGGAGGCATTCTAATCGATTAGAATTAATTAAGGTTGGTATTCCTTTTAATAATGTGACCACATCTTATTTTGATGATGATGGGATTTGGTGGTTTGCAGATAGTCAATTTAAAAGAACTGGAAAACATTTTATAAAAAATAATGAGTCATTTCTTGCTAGTTGGAAAGAATCTGAAAATTTATGGACTTATTATGATTTAAATGAGTTGATTTTAAAACAAAATTTAGATGTCAACTCCATTAAGAGAATAGGTAGTAGTATGTATTTTGGGACTATGTCTGGTTTATTATATTTAGATTTATATGATTTAGAATGGAGTATGCTAAATGTCTCAAATGGTTTGTATGATTCAGCTATATGGGACATTGTAGAACATAATAATTCAATTTATTTAGCTACATCGAATGGAGTTAATGAAGTTTCAATAATTAATCATTCAATAATACCAGATAGAGATAAAAAACTTGATTTTTTATCACATGTATCAATATATGATTTGCTGTCTGATTCAAATAATTTTTATTTAGCAACAAATATTGGATTGTTTAAAATAGATTGGGATGTTTGGAACCCTCAATTAATTACAAGAAAAATATTCAAGAAAATTAAAATTCAAGATGAAAAGATTTTTGGATTAAATGAGGATTTATGGTTAATTAATGTTGGGCAAAATGAAGAATTGCAAATTTTGACTAATATTCATGATTTTGATGTATGCAATTCTCATGTGTGGACAAGTAAAAAAAATAAAGCAAAAGTTTTAAATTTAATTACTAATGTGGAATTTGAATATGATCAATTAGATGGTATTCCTGGAAATAAAATTTTTAGTATAGAATGTGATGAGAAATGGGTTTGGTTTTCGACGAATGCTGGTGTTGCATTTTATAAATGGGGAGATTATCATGAAGAGAATTAGTTTTATGTTAGTATTAATATTTGCGCTCTTATCATGTGTGGGGTCTCGAAAGAAAAATATTTATAAAGATAATTATGGCATAAAATCAGAAATTAAAATATATAAACAGCATTGGAATTTAAATAAAAATTTATTAAATCTCTTCTTACATATTGAAATACCCATAAATAAATTTGTTTTTAAAAAAGAAGTTGACCATTTTTTTAGCAATTTGAATTTTACGTTATCAGTATTTGATGAATATGAAGAAAATCAGATTTTTCGTGATTCATGGAGTGAAAAAATAACTCAATTTTTTTATGAGGACACTCGTAACATTAATATTTTCTTTTCAATGGAGAAAAATATTGAATTAAGCCCTGGTAAGTACAAGTTATTTTTCAATGTCCAAGATGAAGATAGTAGGAAAAGTTGGAGAGTTACTGAGGATTTAGATTTAAAAAAAATTATTTTTTTAAGCCCAATTTTACCTTTTGTAGCTAATGGTGATTTGCAAAAAAAAGTAGCAATTAATATTGATAATGACATAGACACTGTTTGGTTAAGAACTCAAATATTTTCAGATGATGATTTGTCAAATGAGGTTCATTATAGCATTGAACATAGATCGAAAAAAATAGGCACTGGTAAAATAAATTTAAGTTCGGTTGGTTTTAATAATATTTATTATTTACCAATTCCATTTAAAACTAATAAAATGGGTTTGCATGA
Source organism: uncultured bacterium (assembly GCA_964597475.1). GTDB lineage: Bacteria > Fidelibacterota > Marinisomatia > SCGC-AAA003-L08 > D37C17 > JAYZCM01. The sequence goes on from CAZQYT010000007.1 coordinate 4,383, forward strand.
AATATTTGTGGATTATAATGATGTTATTTTTTCTACATTAGTTTATAAGAAAAATTCATATGGTCCTTATACGACAAATAACATAGATGAAATGATTAATATTATGTATTATTTATTTCCATATGATTTTTCTAATAGTCAAATGAAAGATAAAAATGAAGAACAGAAATGGAATTATGTTGATTCGTATTGGAAAAAAATGGATCCTACCCCTAATACATTAGAAAATGAATTACTTCTTCAATTAAATAAAAGAGTGAAATATGTAAATAATAATTTTTCCATTTTAATGTCAGGATGGAGGACTGATCGTGGTAAAATATATATAATACATGGTCCACCTGAATTTAGTGAATCATATAAAGATGAATTTGGTAATAGTTATCAGAAATGGTTTTATCAAAATGGTAAACAATTTATATTTATTGATAGAACTCTTTCTGGCGACTATTATTTATTCCGTGAATTTTATTAATAATTATTAGTTATGTTAAGAAATGCCAATACCCCTTTTTCTTATTCGCAATTAAGTTCTTATAAAACATGCCCTGAAAAATTTAAAATAACTTATTTAGATGGAGTACGTAAAAAGCATGAAAGTATTGAATCTTTTGTAGGTAAAAGAGTTCATTCTTCTTTAGAATGGTTATATGATAAAAAGAATCTGCATAAAGCATATATTACATTTGATAGTCTTTGTGAAGCATATGATGAATATTGGAGGAATGAATGGCATGATAATATTTTTATTTTCAATCCAATAAAAAATAAAAAACCACATAAAACAGAATTTTATTATTCAATGGGAAAAAGATGTTTATCTAATTATTATGAAAAATATGGTCCTGATTTTAATCAGCCTGTGTTAGGTACTGAAATTGAATTATTATTCTCAGTCGAAAATTATTCTTTTCGTGGTATTATAGATAGATTAGATCAAATTGCACCTGGGAAGTTCATAGTACATGATTATAAAACGAGTAAAAAGCAAAAAACGAGAAGGCAAGGAATTAATGATATTCAATTAGGCTTATATCATATTGCAATAGAACAAAATTATGCTGATGTTGATGAAATTTCTTTACGATGGCATTTTCTTAGGTATGGTACTGAAGTTACTATAGTGTATGATAAAGAGGCATTAGAAAAAGTGAAAAATAAAGTAATTCAAATAATCAATAAAATATCATCTTCCTTAGATGATAATATTTTTTTCCCAAACGAAACTATTCTTTGTAATTGGTGTTATCTGTGGAATGAATGCTCCGTAAAATTTGGTGATAATACTGCAACGCGAGCAAAATAAATTAGGAATTTATTTCATTTAGAAATGATTCAATTGTTTTATCGTATTTAATAATTATGTTACTCCAATCATACTTGAGTGTAATATCAGATAATGAGTTATTTTTTTTGTAATTATGATTTTTGATTAATTCTTCTAATTTATGTACTAGTTCATCATTGCTAGAATAAAAGTTATTTGGATTATTTTTATTTTCAAATAATTCTGGATATGATAATCTGTTCGGTAATAAGGGTGTCGTGTTACAAAAGACTGCTTCCATTATACTGGCTCCAAAGAAATCTTGATTTGAAGTGACAGGAATTATGTCAGTTTTCCATAGCCATGAAGCATATTCTTTAAATGATGGGACATGCCCAAATTGTATGATATGTTTTTTTAAATCTTTTTTTGCTTTTTTGAAAACGGGATTTTTTTGATTGAAATCTTGTCCAATTACTACGAGTTCAAAGTTTATTTTTTTTTGAGATATTATTTTTAATATTTTAAAAAATAATTCTGGATTTTTATCATATTCCCAACGATGATTCCATAGAATGGTTGGATGAGTAGAGTTTTCATATTCTATATTATTTTTTTTAAATTTTTTTAAATCTAAGCCAAGATGTAAAACATGACTTTTTGAATTTATTAATTCAATATTTTCCATTCCTTTATAATCAGGAAATTGAGTTAGGAATTTCTTCATTCCATGGAAGAATGAATTTAAATGAAATTGAGAATTAAATAAAACTTTATCAGCAATAAGAGCTGAACTGTAATTAATAAATCCATAATGTTTATCTCGTTTTAATTCAACATCTGGATCATTTTTTGACCATGGGTATGTAAATTGGTTTTCATGGAAATATAAGATAATAGGTATGCTTGACTTCATTAAAGATTTAAAAATAGGTAAATTCAGCATATCACTGGCTATAATTAAATCAGGTTTAAAATTTAGTTTTTCATAATATTTATAGAGAGTGATTGCCCCTCCATGCATTCTCCATTTCCAAAATCTTCCAGGTAGACTAAGAATTTCAATTTCATGTTTACTATGAAATTGAAATTCATTCGTCCATTTTTTATGGGAACCAGTAAAAAAAGGTTCTAGTATTAATATTTTCAATTAATTACCAATCTTATTTATATTTTTTTTTAAAAAATCAATTCAATTATTTCTATAATTCTAAAATCAACTTAAATTTAAGGTCTGTCACTATTTGTAAAATAATAAACTAAATATGGTTAAAGTAAAAACTAAGAAAAATAATAGTAAAAGTAACAAGAATTCTTTAAAAACATTAAAAGAAAAAATTTCATCATTGGAAAATGATTTATTAAAAGAATCTGAAGAAGTACAAAGGATTTCAGATAAAAATATAAGATTATTAGCTGAATTTGAAAATTATAAACGGAGAACTCAAGAAGAAAAAAATAATTTATTTAAATATGAGGGGAAAGATTTAGCTAAATCTTTATTACCTATCATAGATGATTTAAATAGAACTTTAGAAATTGATAAAAAAATAAAATCTGAAAAAATTTTAGAAGGCATAGAGCTTATTGTTACAAATTTAAATAAAATTTTAATGGATTTAGGCATTAAAGCTTTTGACTCATTAGGAGAAGATTTTGATCCTGATTGCCATGAAGCTTTAATGAGTGAAAAATCAGATAAAGGTGAAAATGTGATAATTAGAGAGTTTGAAAAAGGTTATGTATATAATGATAAAATCTTACGACATGCAAAAGTAGTGGTTAGTAAAACATAATGCAAGATTATTATCAAACATTAGGTGTTGACAAGAATGCTTCTCAAAAAGAAATTAAAAGTGCATATAGAAAAGTTGCAATGAAATTTCATCCAGATAAAAATCCTGACGATAAGGTGGCAGAGGAAAAATTTAAAGAGGCTGCAGAAGCATATTCTATTTTGGGCGATGAACAAAAACGAGCTCGATTTGATCAATATGGTCACGCTGGTATTAATCAAGAAGGTTTTGGCGGTTTTTCTAATATGGATATGAATGATATTTTTGATCATTTTGGTGATATTTTTTCATCTTCAGGCTTTGGTGATATTTTTGGTAGAAGTAGTCGACAGAATTCAGGCGTACAAAGAGGGACAGATTTAAAGATTACGATATCTTTATCTTTAGAGGAAATTTTTACAGGAATTACTAAAACTGTAAAAATAAAACGTTTTAATTCTTGTAAGACATGCAAGGGGGATGGCGCAGATTCAGGATCAGTTCCAACAAGTTGTCCTCTTTGTCAGGGTAGTGGTGAAATTCGTCAGGTACAACGTTCATTTTTAGGACAAATTGTCAATGTTCAGCCTTGTCATCAGTGTAAAGGAAAAGGAAAAATAATTTCTAATCCATGTAAAAAGTGTAGTGGACAAGGGAGAACTAAAGAGATGGCAACTATTGATTTAGAAATACCTAAGGGTGTTTCTTCTGGAAATTATATGACTCAAAGAGGAGAAGGTAATTATCCTGCTAATGGGGGTGAGTCAGGAAATTTGATAGTATATTTTGAAGAAAGTAATCATAAATTGTTTATTCGAGAAGACAATGACATTTTTCTTAATTGTTGGTTTCAATATCCTCAGGCTGTTTTTGGTACCTCCATAGAAGTGCCAACATTATCTGGAAAAGTAAAATTAAAAATTCCTGCAGGAATAAAAAGTGGTCAGATTTTGCGTTTGCGTGGTAAAGGCATGCCAGAATTAAATAGAAATTATTTTGGAGATCAATTAGTTAAGGTTAATATACAGACACCTAAGAAAATATCGAAAAAAACTAAAACAATTTTACAAGAACTTTCTAATGAATTGAATGAAATTGTAAATTTTGAAAAAATACAATGAATAATTTGATTAAACTTAAAGGATAATAAAATGCATGATCAACAATATGAGCGTAAGGTAAGTTTGTTAGATTGGGGTATTATTATAGCGTCATTATTACTTTTACTAACAATTTTTCTTCCTCAATCTATTTGGTTAGAAGAGGAAGCCTTTAAGAAAGAAGGGCGTAAGAGAATGTCAGACATTGCAAATGCACAAGATTTTTATTATGAAATGACAGGTGAATATACTATGAATGGCGTGCATCTTTTTCAATTGGTAGAAGCAGCTATGGATTCATTGATTGCTGATAGCTTGTTTGTAGGTGACAAAGTGATTAATTTAGATGATGCTCCTTATGAAGTCAATCTTGAACGAGGCTTTGAAATAAGAGTTGATACAACATTTAGTAACCCTACAGAATTATATGTAAGTTATGATGATACGGTTTATTCCGTAGGTATGAGGAATAAAGAAACTGGTGGCGTTGATACTTTATTTGTAAATGTAAAAGATTTCTTCAATTATAAAAAAGATGATAATTTCATTAAAATTTTTACTACTGACATTGTTACTCGATCTGAGATTAGAATGGATTATTTAAGGAAAAAATATCATTTAGATGATAGTTTTTTATATTGCCCTGTAACTAATAATCCTTATGTTTTTGAAATTGACTCTTTAGATGGAGAACCTGTTTTCAAAGTGACATCTCCTTTATATTTATTAGAGGAGCCATATGAAGAGTCTCGTTATGTGGTGTTTAATTTTGAAGCAGGTAGTCATGGTTTTATTCGTGGTGGCCAAAAAAGTTGGGCTGAATAATAGAATAAATGATTGCAATTTCACAATCTGGGGATAAGTTTTATTATCTGAATTGGATTCCCTCAGAAAGCGGTTTGATTATTACTAAATATGGTAATATTAAAGTGAATGATTTAAGTTTGTTTAAAAATAAAGACGAATTAAATCAAATTTTTTTACATATAATGTCGGATGTTAAGATTGACACCCCTATTTTTTCTTTAAGTTTAGATCAAAGAAATTTAATTTTTTCTTCAAATTATATAGATGTAAATAATTCTGAATTATTAGATTGGTATCAAGTACAAACTCAAGATCCAAGTTTAAATGAAGAAATGGATAATTATTACTATCCTATGCATAAAAGTGTTTTAAAACACTTATCCATTTCTTTTCCAAAGTTTTTGCGTAAAATGATTAAGGAAAATATGGAAACATTAAATGCACATTTGCATAATTTGAATACAGGTATTTTTTCTGCAGAAAATGGCGCTCGAGCGTGGTTTCACGCTTCTAAATTAAATAGTTATTTAATATGGAAATTTGGTAAAAACAAGAAGGATGAATTATTATTAATTAAAGAAAATAATTTAACAAGTTATTTTTCTATTTCTCGGAAAAATAAAAAAGTAAATTTGAATTGGCAATTTGGGAATGATGAAGAAATAAATGATATATGTGAATATATCGATAACTTGATGAAAAATAAAAAAAAATCAAATCGACCATGTGATAAAATTTATGTATATAGTTGTATTGATAAAGTTGAAGATTTAAAAAGAATTCAAAAACAAGATGAGAAGAATATTATTTTATTAAATCCATTTAGTGTTTTAGATATGATTGATTCGAGAAAAGTTAATTTATATGATACTTTGCCATTTGCTGAAACAGGTAATGCATTTGGAGGGATAGATGTTTGATATTAATTTTATTTCTAAGCCAGGAGTAAAAGAAAATTCATCAAATGATACTTGGTCTTTTTTAAAGAAAAATAAATTTTCTGATACAGATAAAGAAGAAAAAAAAGTTGTAAAAAAAATATCATTATTAAATAATGATATTTTTAAAAATTATATAGTATTAATTCTAAGTTTTAGTTTAATTGTTGCGATGTCATTTTTGAACACCTCATCTTCTAAGTTTAATTCAAAAGTTATACTTGAACAAGTGCTAGATTTGATGATAAATACTGAGTATATGGATAATTTTAATTTAAAAACAATAGAATTTAATCAAAAAAATATATTGATGCTTATTGAATTAGCTGATATTTCAATGATACATGAAATGGGAAAATTAAATGAAGGAGTATCCTTTGAGGTTTACAAGAAAAACACAAGAAATTACTTGAGTATTTTATTCCCTTGGAGCATATCTGAAAAGGGTAAGAATATTGAAGTTGTAAAATCTTTTATGGATGAAATTATTTTTTCTAAAGAAATTATTGTAAAAGAAAATGATAAAATTATTTATTTTTATGCAAAATCATCTGATATGATTACATTTTTATTAAATATGGCAGAAAATAATCAAATTCAAAAGTTTAATTTTTTAATTTCTCAGTATGAAAATAATGATTATAAATTGGCCTTATATTTAAATTAATAATGACGGCAATTATTGCAGGAAGACATAAGAGGAAAAAATTATATAGTTATAATAATATTAGTGTAAGGCCAACTCAAGCCAAAATAAGAAAATCTATTTTTCAAATATTGGAGCCTTTTGATGATTTGGATATTCTAGATTTATATGCTGGGATAGGAACTTTGGGTTTTGAAGCATTGAGTCGTGGTGCTAAAAGTATAGTTTTTATCGAAAAAGATAGACAGGTTTTTAAAATATTAAAAAAAAATTCAACATTGTTTGATAATGATGATATCAAATTATTTTCATGTGATGTTATTCAATATCTATCAAAAAAAAGTAATAAAAAGTTTGATATAGTTTTTGCAGATCCGCCTTATCAATCAACAGATTTTTTTGTTTTATTGGAAAAAGTAAAAAAGTTTTTAAAACCAAATGGAATTTTTTGCATGGAAATGAAAAAAAAAAAGATGGATAATTTAAATGCTCGTATAAAACATTATGGGAATACTCAAGTAATTTTTTGGAAAGAAAATTAATGAAATCAGCTATTTATCCTGGGACCTTTGATCCCATAACGAATGGTCATTTGGATATAATTCAGCGTGGCATTCAATTATTTGATCATATGATAATTTCTGTTGCAATTTCATCTGATAAAAATATTTTATTTTCAGAGAAAGAAAGAATTGATTTCATACAACAATCTATATCAAATCTTCCATCTGTTGAAGTGGATTCATTTAAAGGGCTCATGGTAGATCATGCAAGGAAACATTCTGCTGTTGCAGCAATTAGAGGATTAAGAGTTTTATCTGATTTTGAATTTGAATTTAAAATGGCATTGATGAATCGTAGTTTGAATGATCAGATAAATACTGTTTTTTTAATGCCTAATTCTAAATACATTCATGTTAGTTCATCAATGGTGAAAGAAGTTGTTTCTTTAGGAGGAGATGTGAGCGAATATGTACCTTCACATGTAAATTGTGAATTAAAAAAAATATATAATGAGTAAATTCCATGCAAGAATTTCTGATCTGGCTAGTAGGGGTGGAGCTACAATCATTCTTCCTGAGTATGGTGATAAACGTATACAAGAAGCTTCATCTGAATTAGAATCAAGAGGTTTTTATGTAATAGACGTTAATGATTATCAGCATAGGATGGAATTTTATTATGAATATATTAAAAAACTTCCATTTACTAATAATTGGCCAGATAGTCAATTGAGAGAATATCTGTTAGATTCATTACATTTTTCCATGGTAATGGTTGCTTGTGGTGATGCTGATGGATTAGTTGCAGGAGCATCTACTTCAAGTAGTGAAGTGATACGTTCTGCCATAAGAATTGTGGGCATCAATGAAATTTCAAGATGGGTTTCAAGTATATTTTTTTTAATTTCACCTTGTGGGAATCATGCTTATACTTTTGCAGATTGTGCCGTTATGCCTGAGCCCGATTCTCAGCAGTTGGCTATGATAGCAAATGATGCTGCTAGTTTTCATGGATTGCTGTCAGGAGAAGATGCTAGAGTTGCTTTTTTATCATTTTCAACAAAAGGAAGTGCTGACCATTATAGAGTTGATAAAGTTAGAAAAGCTGTTTCGATTTTTAAAAAAAAATATCCTAATATTTTACATGATGGAGAATTACAATTTGATGCAGCAGTTGTTCCTGAAATCAGCAAAATAAAAGTTTCTGATTCGCAAATTGAAGGTTGTGCCAATGTGTTTATTTTTCCTAATCTTGATGCAGGAAACATTGCATATAAAATAGCTCAACATTTAGGTAAATATTCTGCTTGGGGCCCTTTGCTTCAAGGTTTAAATAAGCCGATTCATGATTTATCTCGTGGATGTTCTGTGGATGATATTGTTAATGTTGCAACAATCACATTAATGCAAAGTAGTTGTCATGCCAACTTATAACTATTATTGTGATAAATGTGATTTCCACTTTTCTTATTTTCAAAATATGAATGAATCCCCTAAGCAAAAATGTGAAAAATGTGGTAATAAAATAGAAAGAGTTATAACTGGTGGATCGGGTATTATTTTTAAAGGTTCAGGGTTTTATCTTACAGATTATAAGAATGAAAATAATAATGATTTAAAAAAGAAAAATAATGTATCTAAGAAGAATAATGATGATGTAAAAGGAAATAAACAGGATAAAACAAAATCAAAGAAAGTAAAAAAATGAATAAAATTATTATTATTAAAAATGGAAAAAAAATTACAATGAATGATAGTGGGTTATGCGTTCCCAATAATCCAATCATACCTTTTATTGAAGGAGATGGAATTGGTCCTGATATTTGGGCCGCTGCTTCACGAGTTATAGATGCTGCTGTTCAGAAATCTTATGATGATAAGAAAATTCATTGGATGGAGGTTTTTGCAGGAGAAAAAGCAAATGAAGTGTATGGGGAAGATACTTGGCTACCTGAAGAAACGCTTAATTTTTTAAATGAATATTTAATTGCCATAAAAGGTCCTTTGACAACTCCTGTTGGGGGAGGCATTAGATCTATAAATGTTGCTTTAAGGCAGGAACTTGATTTGTATGTTTGTTTACGTCCTGTTCGTTGGTATCATGGCGTCCCTTCACCAGTTAAAGATCCATCAAAGATAAACATGGCTATTTTTAGAGAAAATACTGAAGATATATATGCCGGAATAGAATTTGAGGCAGGCTCAGAAGATGCTACAAGATTTCTTGATTTAATGAAAAATCATTTCAATCATAGGTTTGGTAAAATTAGATTTCCTAAAACTGTTGGTTTAGGGATTAAACCTGTGTCAAAAGAAGGGACGCAGCGTTTAGTTTGGGATGCTATTGAATATGCCATACGCAATAAACATAAATCTGTCACGTTAGTTCATAAAGGTAACATAATGAAGTTTACTGAAGGAGCGTTTAAGCAATGGGGGTATGGATTTAAAAATTGGGGTTATGAAATTGCAGAATCAAAATTTAGTGATAAAACTTTTACATGGGCTCAATATGATAGGATTGTTGAAGCCGAGGGGAAAGATGTTGCTGATTTAGCACAAGAAAATGCAATTTCTGAAGGAAAAGTCATTATAAAAGATGTAATAGCAGATGCATTTTTACAACAGATATTAACACGTCCAACGGAGTATGATGTTATTGCAACAATGAATTTAAATGGTGATTATATTTCAGATGCATTGGCAGCTCAGGTCGGAGGTATTGGTATTTCTCCTGGTGGTAATATTAATTTTATTTCTGGAAAAGCAATTTTTGAAGCAACACATGGAACTGCTCCTAAATATTCGGGCTTAGATAAGGTTAACCCAGGTTCAGTTATTTTATCTGGAGAAATGATGCTTCGTTATATGGGGTGGGATATTGCTGCAGATAAAATTATTGATAGTATGAATAAAACAATAAGTAATAAAACAGTCACTTATGATTTTGAACGTTTAATGGATGGTGCAACATTGCTTAAATGTTCTGAATTCGGAGATGCACTTATTTCTAACATGTAAGAAATAAATCAATTTTCTTTTTAATTATGAAGTTCATTGATCAAATAAGCATATCTGTTAAAGCTGGTGATGGCGGAAATGGATGTATTGCTTTTCTTAGGGAAAAATTCAGACCAAAAGGTGGCCCTTGCGGGGGAGATGGTGGCCCTGGAGGAAGTATTTTTTTTCAAGTAGATCCTCAATTAGTTACATTGCAAGATATTAGCATGCAAAAACATTATGTTGCTGAAAATGGTGAACATGGAAAAGGAAAAAATATGCATGGTAAAAAAGGAAAAGATGTGATCATTTTAGTTCCTCCTGGTACAGTAATTAAAGATCAAGAAACTGAACAAATATTGCATGATTTAGTAAAACCAGGTGATGTTTTTGTTTCTGTAAAAGGTGGAAATGGTGGTTTTGGGAATGCTAGATTTAAAACAAAAAATAATACTGCACCACGTATTGCTAATGATGGTCAAATAGGTGAAGTTGCAATCTTAGATTTAGAATTAAAGATATTAGCAGACATAGGTCTTGTTGGTTTTCCAAATGCTGGAAAATCTACATTCATATCCAGAGTTAGTAATGCTAGGCCTAAAGTTGCTGATTATCCTTTTACTACATTGGTTCCTAATTTAGGAATAGTAAAGTTTGGTGAATACAAATCATTTGTTTTAGCTGATATTCCAGGTTTGATTGAGGGCGCATCTGATGGGAAAGGTTTGGGTAGTCAGTTTTTAAGACATATAGAGAGAACAAAGGCAATTGCTTATATTATTGATTCTCAATCAAAAAATTTAAAAAAAGATTTAAATACATTAAAAAAAGAATTAAAAAAACATAATCCAGAATTATTAAATAGACAGTCTTTAATTTTACTGACTAAATCAGATTTAATATTAGATGATGACCTCAGCATAAATAAAATTGATAATAAAATCCCTCAAATTCTTATTTCTTCAGTAGATGGTTTTCAAATAAACACTGCCATTAAAAAAATGGCAGAAATACTTTAATTTTCTTTAAAATAATTTTAATAATTTATTATTTCATAATGTGATGATGCTCAATCGTCATCTTCTTAAAAACATGTAATTTTAATGAGATTTTTTAAAAAGTTACAATATGTTACAGCTTGAATCATGATAGAAGTATTATATTATAAAGGCGGTTACTGCAAAGTATTCTCGTCAAAGGCGTTAAGGAGAGGAGGAGGATTATTCTAAGTGTTTTATTTTCAATTATTTAGCGGAATTCTCCCATATTACTTAATTATATGAAGATTTATAGTACAAACTAATTTAATAAGGAGTTTTTTAAATGATTAATAAGAATTTTTTTCTTTTATTGATTTTTTTAATGGTTAACATGTTATTTGCTGATCCAACCTGGCAGGATGATCCAGGTGCATATGAATTCACTGCAACCATAGCTGGAGGAATAGTTTTAAGCGATGGTAATTCAGTTGCTGAGGAAGGTGACATGTTTGCTGCATTTGATGAAGACGGCAATGTTCGTGGTGTTGCTGTACAATTGAATCCACCATTTGGTCCTTATCAGGGTGAAATCGTATATGAAATGCAACTTCGCAGTAACGTTGAAGGAGATGTTCTTAGTTTTAAATATTATGATGCTTCTGAAGACATGGTTTTAGACATTGTTGAAACATATGATTTTGTAATAAATGACATTTTGGGTGATGTGATTGATCCCGTGTTTTTTAATTTAGGTGGGGGTGATCTTGGGTGTCCACCTTGTGATGATGTGGCAATTACTTCTTATTCATTAGATTGCGCAACTGCAATAGCTGTTTTTCCTGGAGGATGTGATTTTGGAACTGTTGCAGAGGAATGTCCTGCAAGTTGTGGAACATGTCCTGAAGAAGATGAATGTGGTGTATGTGAAGGTGATGGATCTTCTTGTTCTGAAGACTGTGCAGATGTAGAGGTTACTTCTTATTCATTAGATTGCGCAACTGCAATAGCTGTTTTTCCTGGAGGATGTGATTTTGGGACTGTTGCTGAGGAATGTCCTGAAAGTTGTGGTCTTTGTGATGATGGTGGTGACATAGATGGTTGTATGGATGATATGGCATGTAATTATAATGTAGATGCAACAATTGATGATGGTAGTTGTGAATACCCTCAAGAAAATTATGATTGTGATGGAAATTGTACGGTAAGTATAGATTGTTTTGGTGA
>CAZQYT010000008.1:0-7327 GCA_964597475.1 uncultured bacterium
GTTTACAAAAACTCAAAAGCTTATGTTAATCAAATAATTATCATAAGAAAATAAAAAGCTGCGGAATCGCAGCTTTTTATTTTCTTATCTATAAACTGTAAACTCATTTTTTTCATACCTAGACCAATAATCCTTTAAATGAAATTTAATTTTGGGTAATAAAAAAAATGCTCCTATAATATTAGGAAAAGCACAAGATAAAATCATCATATCTGAAAAATCTACTACATTCCCTAATGAAGCAATTGCTCCTAAAATAGTAGATCCCAAAAACATTCCTTGATATATAATTATGCTTGTATCTCCAAAAAGATATTTCCAACCTTTATTTCCATAATAATACCATGAAATTATTGTACTATATGAAAATAAGAAAACTACAATAGCCAAAATCCATTTAAATCCAGGAATCACTGAATCAAATGCTTCAGATGTCATTGATGCTCCAACCATTGTTTTCCCATGCGTTGAAATTAAATTAGTAGCATCCTGATATATGGGATTTTGATCTGCAGTAATTAAAATAACAGAAGCCGTCATAAAACAAACAACTATTGTATCAATGAATGGGCCTACCATTGCAACAATTCCTTCCCTTATAGGCTCATCTGTTTTAGCTGCAGAATGAGCTATTGAAGCTGACCCAACGCCTCCTTCATTTGAAAAAACTCCTCTTTTGATTCCAGTAACCAAAACACCAATAAAACCACCATAAATTGCTGATGGATAAAATGCTTCACTAATGATTGTACTTAAAACTCCTGGCAATTTTCCAATATTAGAAAAAATTATGAATAATGATGCTAAGACATAAATTACTACCATGGTTGGTACAATTTTTTCTGTAGTTTGCCCTATGCGTTTAATCCCTCCAATAATCACTACTCCAACTAAAACTGCCAATAAAATTCCATATATGTAACTTGGTATGCCCGTAAGTTTTCCAAATAATTCATATGATTGATTTGCTTGAAACATGTTGCCACCGCCAAAAGCACCTCCAACAATGAAAACAGCATACATCCCACCTAATATCTTTCCAATTATTGGATAACCTTTTTTATTAATCAGCCATCCATCTTCTTTAATTTCACTTAATCCTTGATTTAAGTAATACATTGGGCCACCACTTACAGACCCATCTTCATTTACTTTTCTATATATCTGACCTAATGTACATGAGACAAATTTTGCAGACATACTAAAAAATGCAATGAAAATCATCCAAAACACTGCTCCAGGCCCACCCAATGTAACAGCTATGGCAACTCCTGCAATATTTCCTAAACCAATAGTAGCAGATAATGCAGAAGTTAATGCCTGAAAATGACTGATTTGGCCCGTATCTTCAGGATTATCATACTTGCCTTTTATAATTTCAATTGAATGTCTAAAGCCTCTAACATTAATAAAACCAAAATAAAATGTAAATGAAATTGCACCAATCAAAAGCACCAAAACAATTAAGGGAAATCCAACTATTTCATAAAATAATACATTTGCAATATAGTTTACAAAAATTCCAAAAAAACCATCAATCTGATTTAAAATACCATCCATAATGTCTCCTTTATGACTTATGCTAATCTAAAAATTTAATTAAAAAAGATGAATAATATTAAAATTAAATCATATTCTAAAACATGATAATAATACTAATTTTGTCCTATGAATTTTAACATTGATACTCTCATGGAAAAATTTGCCGAAATAATGTGGGGAACTCCATTACTAATTTTATTAATTGGGGGTGGTCTTTTTTTTACAATTTATTGCCGACTTACCCCATTTAGATATATTAAGCATGCAATTAATATTTTACTTGGTAAATATGATGACAAAAATGCACCTGGTCAAATCAGTCATTTTCAAGCACTATCAAGCGCATTGGCAAGTACCGTGGGCATGGGGAACATAAGTGGTGTAGCGGTTGCAATTCATACTGGAGGGCCTGGTGCTCTTTTTTGGATGTGGGTTAGTGCCATTGTAGGGATGTCTACTAAATTTTTTACATGCACTCTATCAATTCTATATAGAAGCAAAGATGAAAATGGTGAAATCCAAGGTGGCCCAATGTATGTCATAAAAGAAGCATTACCAAAATCATTCCATTTTCTTGCCTATTTATTTAGCTTAGCTGGATTTTTTGGTTGTTTTGCTTTATTTCAAGCAAATCAATTAAGTCAAATAATTCAATATCAAATTTTCATCCCATTAAAAATCATGGAAGATAATCCCTTTATGATAAAACTAATTATAGGAGTATTAATCTCTGGGGTTATATCTCTAGTTATTTTTGGTGGCATTCGTAAAATAGGGTATGTCGCCGCACGTCTAGTACCAACAATGGTAGGATTATATATGTTTTCTGGGCTAATTATTTTATTAAAAAACATAATGAAATTAGATGATATTTTTTTACTTATCATTAAAGATGCATTTACAGGAAATGCTCTGGGTGGAGGTGCACTAGGCATGGTAATAATTACAGGAATTAGAAGAGCAGCCTTTTCAAATGAAGCAGGAATTGGCACAGAGTCAATGGCTCATGGAGCTGCAATTACAAATGAACCTGTAAGAGAAGGGTTAGTTGCCATGTTAGGACCAATGATTGATACTTTAATTGTATGTAGCATTACTGGCTTTATGATATTATCTACAGACGTTTGGACTAATTCTAATTTAAATGGCATAGCAATGACCTCTGCCGCTTTTAAGGAAGGATTACCTTATATTGGGCAGATATTACTATTGATCATTGTTAGTATTTTTAGCATTACTACGATCATAGGCTATTCATATTATGGTTCAAAATGTGCCGCTTTTTTACTAGGTAACAAATGGAAAAAATCATACAGAATAATTTATACCCTTAGTCTAATACCTGCATCTATCATTTCAATCGACATAGTCATAAATTATGTAGATGGGATGTTTGCCTTAATGGCCATCCCTACCATGGTTTCTACTCTTTTATTGTCACCAAAAGTAATGTTAGCATCTAAAGAATATTTTTCCAAATTAAATTGATTTTGAAATTGACATCAAAGATATAATCTAATGTCAAAAAACTGTGGTAAAGAAGGAGAAAGAATAGCATTTTGATGGTAATATATTCCATAATTTATTAGCCAATTATTATGTTTCAATGAAAAACCAAATGCTTTTGAATTGCGATTTTCATTTATTGCATACCCCATGTGAAAATTAATTTTACTCCAATTTGTTCTAAAGCCTAAACGAAAATCTTCATTTAAATCTGAAATTTTTACCATATCTGAAAATAATAATAAATTAAAGGGGATTTTAACTTCCATGCCAACCCCTATCTCAGAATTTAAATTATATTTTTTTTCTAAAGCTATATTTTTAATAACGGCACCAATTGTAAAAAATGAATTAATTGGTAACAATACACCTCCACTTATTGCAAAACTACTTTCTGATTTAGTAAATAATTGATTATAATTACTTTGAAACCTCATTCCAAACCTAAAAGGAGTATTTAAATTATGACTAATACTATATGCTGCAGAAACATAATGAATACTAAATGTTCCAAGTGGATTTGAATTAGGATTATCTCCCCATAATTGCAAATCTTTTGCATTCCAGGTTTGCATTGTAATGGATTGAGAAAATTCTTTCCCAAAATGATATGCAATATGACTACCTTTAATATCACCTATCCAATTATTAAAAGAAAATTGAATATATGACTTGGAATTAATTTTTAATGCAGGATTCAAACTTGGTGAATTCCCTTCAGCAATTCCAGCTCCATCCGTAGATAAAACATAACCATTTTCTGGAATCAAAAGACCTTTCCACCCAATACTCCAAACGGAAGAAATCATTAAAAAAATGAATGAATATTTCTTTATTTTTTTCATTTATTAAATTTCACATGAAAACTAAATAAGTGACTTATACCTTCTCCTACACTTCCAGGGTCTAATGCATAATCTAATCTAGAGAATCTTAAATTCCATAATTTTAAAGGAATACCAACTCCATATGACATGGAAAATAATTTGTCATTTTTTGTTTTTGATGTAATAGCCCCTACAATTTGCCTTAATCCCCAACGAATATTTATACCTGATAACAATTGATATTCAATGCCTAATCTTGATCGAAAATTAAATTTTTCATTAGTTGGAATTTTCATCATGTCTTTTTGAAAATAAATACTAGTTTGTTTAATACCCTTATAACTTATACCTAACTTTATTATTTCTGGTAATACTTCTTCATAACTATCTTGATCAGAATTTTTAGTTATTTTCCAATTATAACTTCCAGCTATGTTTTCCATAACTGCTCCTAAAATAATATTACGATTATATTTATATAATAACCCTAAATCAACACCTATGCCACTACTGCTTTGTGTTTCAACTATTTCTGGAGCAATACTTGAAAAAAATGTTTTAATATTTAAACCTAATGCAATTTTAGTGCTAAAAGATACACCAAAAGATATTATTCCCAATATGTCTTGAGATGAAAAAATTTGAGTATTTTCATTCATGGAATTTTTTCCCATGATATTTCCTGTTGATGATCTGAAAATTGAAATGCCAACCCCTGCACTAGGTGGAAGTGGTTTTACAAAACACATACTTTGAATTGATCTATCTAATGACATGGCCTGATAAGATAAATCTAATTGATTTGATCTTACATATTTTAACAATGCAGGATTAGAAAAAGCATAAAATCCAGACGTTTTATCTGCAACCAATGCCCCTGAAAGTGAAAATGCTCTAGCATTCGACCCATAACGAAAAGAACTACCTGCATATCCACCTCCATAATCAGCAAATAATAACCCGACTAGTAATATTAAATATTGCTTTTTCATCAATTAATTACTGCCAATTTTGTCCAATAATGCTGACCTAACAATGATAAACGACAAAAATAAACCCCATTAGCTACTTTTTCTCCATATTGATTTCTGCCATTCCAAATTACTTCACTTTCACTTCCAATCAATTGAGAATCATTAAGTTGAATAACTCTATCCATTGAAAAATCATATATATCTATTTTTCCATGATGATAATTTGGATTTGAAAAAATAAATCTTACATGTCCATCATTATTAATTTGATTATAATCATTTATAAAAAATGGATTAGGATAGACAGAAAATGGATTAGGTGCTTCCCAAAAACGTATTATGCTAGTAGATTCAGTAGTTTCATCAATAATCGCCAATCCATCTCCTGTACCAATAAATAACATTTCATCCGTTTCTAAGAAATAAGATGTAAAAACTGATTCAGATAATATTTTTTCACCTGTAATGGCATCAATAAATTGATTATATTTTTCCCAATATTGTCCATTATTTGAAATATATAATCCATTCTCAGTAGATGCCCAAATAAAATTATCTTTAACATGTAAATTATACACTTTTCCAAAATTATTATCCATGGGGTTAGAAATTTTCCAAGTTGATCCACCATTGTCTGTATAACTCAATGCATTTTTTTCTGGATATTTTGTAGCCCAAGTTATTGCCCATAATCTATTAAATCCATTTAACGGTTGATTGGCAAAACCAATTACCCAATTACCTGAGATATTATCTAATCCTGATTGATAATG
The DNA here is from genome assembly GCA_964597475.1 of uncultured bacterium. Taxonomy (GTDB): domain Bacteria; phylum Fidelibacterota; class Marinisomatia; order SCGC-AAA003-L08; family D37C17; genus JAYZCM01. The sequence continues at coordinate 5,623 of CAZQYT010000008.1, forward strand.
CTTAACCCAATCAATACAATCATCATTAGATATTATTCCTTTATTTATTCCTGCAGCGGTCCCTACCCAAATAGTATCTTCAACTACATATACACTAAATCCTTTATGATTATGATTACCCTGATCACTTGGGTCCTTTGGATTAATTAAATATTCTGTAGTATTAATTTCTCCACAATGCAAATCAATATCTTCATCTCTTGGAAGAGGTATTATTTCCCAACCTTTGTTTGTTTCATCCATTGCTGGCAAATAATTATATCTACGAACACCCCCTGCCCAATTAGCTGAATATATGTATTTATCATCAATTGCAATATCATAACTAACATTATTAATCTCCGCTGTTACAGAAAAAGAAAGGATATCCTGTCCTCCCCATGTAATTATATGGGTAGTATCTGTAACAGTGGCTGTATCAATGGGTTGAGATAAATATGTCCAGGAATCACCGCCATTAATCGAATATGACAAACCAGTACCTTTCACTTCATACCCCGTAGAAACTAAAGTATCTACAACTCCTGAAAATACAATTATGTCATCTTTAATGGAAAGAGCAGGGTTCCCACCTTTAGGAAAATTAGAGGATATTGGATGGCCATATTGAAATTCAGCATCTAAAGATAAATCAATAAAATTTAATCCATCATTTGTACCTAAAAATAATAATTCATCATTTAAATTTCTAATATCCATAATCCCATTACTTGTAAACATTGAATCTGAAGCGATTGATTGACGACTTACATGTAAATCAATATCTAATTCATAATTTATGGGCAACTGCGCAAAAACAATTTTTAACATAAAAAGTAAATAAACAATCATCTATTACACTCCTCAATACAATAATCACTTTCACTACCCACATCACAATCCCATAAATCATCACCACATTTTATGAACAATAATGGTACTTCCATTAAAATGGCATCATGAAAATAATCTGAAATAATAAATCTAAAAATGGATACACCTGTACTGCCACAGGAGTTTATGGGTTTAATTGCTATCCCAGGTTCCGTTAAGAAATAATTATTTATATCATAAATAAAAGAAGAATCCGTTTCAGAATGAAAATCTAAATACCACTCAGAATAACTTTGAAAACCAGATTCAGGCACATAATTACAGCTATCATGTGCACTCATACCTTCAACATTTACTTGATAACGAATAAAATTAATATCATCTTTCCCATTTAAATCTTTTATTTCAACTTGAATATCCAAATAACTAGAATCATTGTCATACACTTGAAACTCATTTGATTCAGGATTAAACTCATATCCTTCACCATCTTTATTTTTTTTCCAAAATTTAATTTTAACTATTTCAGGTGCAAATTGTTCTTCAACATTAAATTTAATTTTTTTATTTTCATTTTCACCTGAAATAGTTTGAATAATAGCTTCTAATTCATATTCTCCAAATATCAAACTATTATCCAAAGAAACAACTCGTGAAAAAATGCCATTCGATGGTATAAGATCTCCTAATTCACCTGAATCATTTAATAAAATGGTTTCATCAAACTGATTATCATCCATTTTCATTTTTACATTAACTGATTCTATTAATTCATTTGCAAGTTCAGTATGAACTTGCAAAAATATTTCATTGACAATTTGATCATATTCTACATAAAAATTAGAAATCATCATTAAATTTTGATTTTCATTTTTAATTTCCAAAATACAAG
>CAZQYT010000008.1:7337-16344 GCA_964597475.1 uncultured bacterium
AGCAAATTGCAAAAGGAAAACTACCCATAAATATTGTCTATTCATTGGTTGTCAAGACTAAGCATAACCAGTCTCCTTTTTCAGAAAATTCTTTAATAAGTAAACCATTTTTTATTATTATTTTTTTCATTCTATTAAAATCTGTTGATAACAATCCAGATAAAATGATTATTCCTTTAAAATCTGTTAAACTAGGTACTAATAATTCTAAAATTTTTCTATTTATGTTAGCCAAAATAATATCATGATGAAAATCATTCCATTTTAAAACATCATCATGATGAAATGAAATATCATTTGAAATGTTATTTAATTCCATATTTTCAAAAAAATTTTCTTTACAATCCATATCATTATCAACAGAATCAATTTTTTCTGCACCTAATAACTGTGCTGCAAATGATAAAATGCCACTACCAGTACCTAAATCTAATACCTCCATACCTGATTTTATATGAGTAAGCATTTTATTTAAAACTAGCCAAGTAGTTTCATGGTGCCCGGTACCAAATGCCATCCCAGGCTTAATATATAAATTAACTTTTGCCAATTTTGATTTTTGCCAAAATGGAAGAACTGCTAACTTTTCATCAATGATGATTGGTTTAAAATATTTTTGCCATGCCATATGCCAATTTTCAGAAGGCTGTATTTTCCATTTTGATTTTAAAATCAATTCTGGCATGATATCCATCAATCTATTTTCTATTTTTTTTCTTGTTCCACCATTAAAATATAATTTTGAAATATTGCCATCAATATGTGTTCCTAAACATTCTTCCCCCATAATTGATTGAATGATATCCATAGAAGTTCCATTATCATTAATTAATAAAACGTCAAAATTATTGTTACTATTATTTTGCATATTCTAAATCTTTTCCATATATATATTGAACCATGACCAATCCAATTGACTTTAAACTTTCAGAAGAACAATTTTCAGGATTATCTTGGATTGTATGCCAAAAATTAATTTGCTTATTTGGATAATCAAAATCTATGATGTCAATTGCAGGAATTTGTGCATGTTTATATAAATAATAATGATCATCCATTACTGCGTGGCCAATTTTTTTTTCAAATTGAGAATAACCTAAATCATTTGCCAATGTCCAAATTTCATCAACAATATTAGGAGCCTGCATCAATGAAAATTGTTCCATTAAAAAATGTTGTTCATGATCTGCAACCATGTCTAAACATATTGCAAAATTAGGTCGTGGATTTGGAATGTTTTTGCTAAACAGTTGAGTACCTATTCCAAAACTTTCAGGATCTCCACTAACTCCTTGATCTTCTCCATCTACAAGTAATAAATCAATTCCAATATTTAAAACTGGATGCTTATGTAAAATTTCAGCTAAGGTAAGAATTACGGCAACACCACTTGCGCCATCATTAGCACCTAAAATTGGTAATTTCCTATTTGTCATAATAGGGTCTCTATCAGCAAATTCTCTTGAATCCCAATGAGCCATTATAATAAAACGAAAAGATGAATCAATATTATACCTAGCAAAAAAATTCGTCAAATGCATTGTTTTATCTTTAGATGGATTTTTTGCTTCTTCATGCATGACAAATAATGAATCACATAATGGATATAAAAAGTTTTTCAAATAAACTTTCATTTTTTCATGTCCAACGCTGCCAGGATATCTTGGACCAAAATCACATTGTTCAACTAATAAATCCATCGCTCTTTTTTCACTAAAATAAGGAATTTGTTGAGAAAAAATCATACTAGTGCAAATAAAATAAAAAAATATTTTCATTTTAACCCTGTATTTTTATATTCATGTTAAAGCCAAAATCTCTTTCTTCATTTCTTCCAGATGTTTTACTTTCAGTGATTCCATAAATAAAATAAAAATTTCCTGTAATAAAACGAGTGAATCCATAACTAATATTTGGCTTTATTGACCAAGCAACATTTTTAGCATGTTCATTAAAGTCATCTAAGCTTGAGACACGTGAAGAGGTCATGAGTTTTCTATCTATATTATAATCAAAGTCAAGTGCGAAATCCATGTTATTACGAATATAAAAATCTCTGAAAAAGAATGCGTCAATTCTAAGCCCTCCTGTTTTTTTAAACTTCATAGAACAACTCATATGATGATTATGATCTCTTTCCGTATGTGCACCATCATTTTTAATTGTTTGAGTTAAACTATAATTTGCAGTAAAAGTAATGGGATTGTGACCTTTTGTAGTTGCATTCAATCCAACTATGGGAGAATAATGTAATTTATATTCTTCATTTTGTAATACATCATTACTAAAACTCATTGACTGTTCACCTGAAAAACCATGATTTAAACTTACTGATTTAAAATATTTATCTAATCTCCAAAATTTTTCTATCTTAGACCAATTAATGCTCCAATTTATCATTGGAAAACCACTATCCCCTCTATTCCCTAATGGATAATAAGAAAAAGATTTATTTTCAGTCACAGATGATGTACTAGGAATGGATAATGATTTAGAAAATTTATGTTCTATATTTGCTAAAATGGATTTAGTAATGTTATAACTAGTATTTGTTCGAACATCCGTACTATAATCATGAGATGATGTCAGTAAAAAATTATTATTTGTAAGCGAAGTGTCAGATAACGTCCCTAAGTCATTAAGTGGATGTTCCTGTAGACCAAACTTATATAAAAATGATGGTTTCATATCCACTGAAACATTATCATATGAATGCGATGTGGAATATGTATAAGTAGATGATATACTCTTTAAGTTTCCAGCAAAAGAATGCACTTTTCCAAGTATTAAACGTGCAAAAGGATTTTTAACATTTATTTTATTCTCATTTATTTTTTGACTTGATGATCTACGAGACCGACCTCTTCCTCTTGATGATTTAGATTTATTTTCAGGGGTATAAATAAGCTCAATGAACTCTTGGATGTTAAATCCAACTTTTGTTTTAAATGTTGGAGAAGATTTGATGCTTGCAGTCTCTCCATTTTGTGAACTCCAAGTATATGTTTGATTAAACGTTATGTTAGGTTTTAACCATTCTAAAAAATCGGGAACAAAAGTATTAGAAAATTTTTCACTAATACCCTCTACTGTGCCAGGATCCATATTTTTTATGATTGCCCATTTATCATCTCTGAATTTTTCTATGTCACTATCAACTTGTCTAGTATAATTTGTACTAATTGTTTTTGTAAACTTATGATTTAATATAAATTTTCTTTGCATGTTGAAACTGTAAGTATTTGTTGGATTTTCCAAATTTGATCGTTGTGTTGTTACTTTGTCGCTTTCATTAAATTGAATGCTTGTACTAAATTTTTCTGGTGTATAATAATAACGTGTTTGTCCCAAAACATTACCAATGAACATCCAATCTTTTGCAAAATCAAATGGAGTAAAATAATTTTCCTTACCCCAATTATAGTTGTAACTTCCAGAAACCTGATAATCATCTTTAATTTGTTCATGAATTTGATTATCAGATTTTTCAGTTCTTACTGCTGAATAGCTTTACGAAATATTATCAATTGTTCTTTTTAATAACCAATTGGAACTTCTAGTTGATTTATTAAAAGATGTAGAAAAACTATATTTTTCATTTATTGTTTGAATTTCCTTAATGTCATAATCCGTACTATTCATATCAGTCAAAATATCACTTCCAGGATAATATTTTGGTGTACTTGTTGAGTTAGAGTAAAAAAGTGTAATGGGTGTTTTAATCCCCCATTTATGAGGAAGTAAAATATTAGGATGTAATTTCATGGTTGTTGAATATGATTCATCAGAACTGCCAGTTCCAAGTCTTTGTTGTAATTTATGAAAACCTGATTCCTTGTTCTTATAATCTCCGGAAACTGTCATTAAATCAGCAAAATCCAATGAAGCACTCATGCTAAAGGATGCCTCTTTTGATTTTTTTACACCAGTCATTCGAAGTTCATTTAATAATACTTTTCCACTAATTTTATCATCAGAATTATTTATTACTCCCATTATTATGTTTTGTATGTTATTTATAGAAGGCTTCTCTTTGATTCTTAATTCAGTACAATTATTACATGCCTGTTTTAAATGCTGTCCATGGTCAACTATGTTCCAAATATATAAATCATTTTCATAATCATAATTTGGATCTGGATCAAATTTACCATTTTCATTAAAATCTACCACTGCTGGTTCATGATATTCCACTTCATTAATTTTTATAAAATCAACCTCATCATTACCTTCTGTTCCTATTAATGGATGGTTTTCAATAAACATATTTGATCTGAATAAAACTTCATGACTTAATGAAGAAACATAATTATCTCCATTTGGATCTTCATGTGAACAATTCATACAATGTTCATTCCACCAAAGTTTTCCACATATAGAGTATACGTTTTCATTAATGCTAAACTCAGGATCATCTTCATTAAAAATGGTACCATCATCTAATACATTATAACCATATATGTATAATGACTCAACAGATTGATTTAAAATTTCCAACATTGAATTATAAGTTTCTCCTTCAACAACTTGACCTCCAAAATGAAACTTTCTTAATGAGTCAGAATCAAAATTATTCATATATCCCAAACAACCATTTTCATGATTATTTGAAACTCCATCTAAACCAACATCAGAATGCTGTTCTGCTGGATCATTTATTTTTGGAATTTTTAATTGAGTTAATTTTTCAATATTTATGTCAACATGATTACGATCATCCCAACCATCATATATTGGTTGACGTATTTCATAATAATTGTCATCACTACTTTTTCCAAATCGAAATAATAAGTCTATTTCTGAAGAATTAGAATCACACCAGCTACAATACTTAGATTCAGGATCACCCCCATGAACATACATTTCCATTCTTTCATATGCAAAATAACTTAAAGATTTATCGCTGGATAAAACATCAAACGTATTTTTTATTAATGCTACATGTTGACTAGGAATCCCCGTTTCATTCATGGTGCTTGTATTAGAACTATCAACCACAAAAGATAAAACAAGCGATTGTTCTTTCATGTCAACATCATTATACTCATCATGCTCTCTAATTAAATCATCCAAAGAATTTAATGAGTTACCATATTCCAAACTCTCATCAGTATTTATGACTTCAACCGAAAAATTATCATTATCATCAGCCAAATCATTTAAATCTGACGTATGTGCTAAACCCATTTCTTTCCATTCATTTTCAACTAATTCAATTTTTGCAATTTGTATGTGTTGGATATTATCTAAATCATTAGAAACAATACGTAAACGAAAACTCCTAACATCTTCCCAATTAGATATTTCCCCAATTGGAGTAAAACTACTAAGTGGCATTCTAAAAAGTTTCCAACCAGTCTTAATGTTACCTGATTGCATTGTTTCAGTAATTAACATGACTGTATCAGTAGGATTGATGGAAATGGTAAAATAATCATTCCTAGTATCTAGAGTTTTATTATTATCCATGTCTTCCGTATCAGGATATCGATAACCCATTGCTTGACCATTTCCTTCAGTTCCATTAATTCTAGAATAGTCAGATGTGGGACAACCTGACATGTTATAACACCAATCATCTCCATTTGGGTCAGGTTCATCATCTTCTAACGCCATATTTACTTTTATGGAATCTACATAATATGCCATTTCAAATGTAATTGGTACAGAATCCAAACAAAATTCATCTTCATCAGCATAAATATCAGATAAATCAAGTTCCTCATCATTAATTTTATGATCATCATATTCATTACATAAACAGCCTCCAAAACCATCTTCATATGCATTTGTACATTCATCCACCCCAATATCTTCACCATCCGATAATATTCCATCTCCAGTAATATCATAAGTAGGAAAATCTTCCGTATTTAATATACCATTTCCATTCCAATCTTCACTTATGTGCCCAATATCTATGTGAATTTGTAATTCATCATCTTCCACTCCATTGGCATTTAACCAAATATCCAGATATTTACTTTGACTTTGATTATACTCACTACCATAAAGAGGTGTCATTATTCCATTCCAATATGTCAAATCATCACTTGAAAAGATTGGACTAGTTTCCAATTCAAGAATCTTGGTAGTATTATTATTTGCTTGTGTAGAAGTAGATAATTCTGGCCAAATATTTTTTGTCGCCTCATCTTCATAAGGATTATACCAGATTATGCGACCTCTATTTTCTTTTGTAAATAAAGAAGGATCTGATGAAGTTGATACTGGCGGAGATGCCATTTTCCATTGTCTTTGCATGATGCTTATTGATGATGTTTTTTTAGAAGATTCAAAATCATCAATAAAAGCTTGTCCCAATGGATTGGGATTTGGAAGAATTTCTGCATAATTACCTTCAATTTTAAATTTTGAAACTTTATTGGTATTTATTAATGGCATGTAATCAATGGCTCTAGTCAAAAAATCTAATTCTGTTTGATATTTCCCCTTTATGTTCCAAGCAAAATTCCTCATTGGCTCATAACCAATATCAACTTTTTCTTCTGCAATTGATTGATTATAATAAAACATTCCTCCAGCTAAATAATTACTTTCTCCAAAATCATACTTCATGTATGTACCCATGAGAAATTTTTGATCAAATGAAATAATCTGATTTTCTTCAAAAGAAACACTTATTTCTGCTGATGGATCTAAAGCCGCTGAATTAAGAAAATTAATTTGACCTGAAAAATAATCAATGGTATAATCAATGTCTTTTTGTAAGGTTTGACTCCCAAGACGGACTGTTTCACTTCCCTCAACAATCATGAATCCACCTAAATCCATTGAAGAGCTTCTTGTAGATGTTTTAATTTTAATTAAAAACTCATGTTCATCTTTGATCTCATCAATGTCACTTCCATAATACATTTCAGGGCCACTATCCAAAGACGCATCAAAATCACCATTAGCATCATTTAATGATACTAAAATATTTTCTAATACGTTTTCATTATTACCCCAATATGTACTTTCATTATCATATAAAATAAAATTTTCATTTGAATCTATCCTAGGTATGGTATCATATGCAAATGGCAAATGGTATGGCAACATTAATTCACCCTTTTCAAGATTAACAAGGCTTGAATAATTTGCATCGATTTTCCCATCGTGGACATCTTGATAATTTTGATTTTTTTTATCTAAACCAAAAATAGTCAAATAAGATGCCCCATTATCATTATGAGTTTCTTCTAAACCTCCACCAAGATTCTGTACAATTTCAACTTCTAGTTCTTCTTCTTGCAAATCGTATCCTCCAAGAGAATATACATTTTTAAACATGAGAGGCCATGTTTTTGAAGTTGGTGATGATTTATTTATGTCTTTTATAAGTTTTAATTTTAATTCATCTAAACAATCATCATTTTCTACTTCCTCAGGAGGGTCGGGGCAAAGGTCTTCTTCTTCTTCTTGAAAATTAGTTCCCATTTCCGTTTGATTTTCACCAAATAAAAAAGTATCACCATCATAACTTGTAATCGTATAAGCAATTGCAATTGCATTTTGAGTGCTTCCACTATTCATGCGCAAATAACCAAGCAATCTATTAATTTCATAATCCACACTTTCTTCCAATCTTTTCCAATTTCCAGGAACACTATAATCACCATCATCCATAATGGCAGGGTTTAAATAAGCAGTCGCCTTAATTGCACCACTTTCATAATTTTCAATTTTTTTATATACTTCAAACTTTCCAATGACATAATTAGGATTCACCATATGTTCATTATTATTTGACAGTGGATAATAATTAGTTTTAAAAGTATCATCTATGAAAAAATAACGATCTACAATGAAATCATAATCTTTAATTCTAATAGGCTCCCCAGAAGTCATCCCACCACTCATTGTTTTTTCAGATTTTTTAACTTGTTCTCTTGCAATGACAGATTGCATTTCTACAGGACCAATCTTTGAAATGGCTTTTATCCCAAATAGACTTGAATTATTTCCACCCATGTTAACAGCATCCATTCCTTGTAAGCTTAAATTTATGTTACCAGCTTCAGCCTTTTGAATAATTTCATTTTCTTTACCACGATATTCAATTTTAAGATCATTTTCCCAAGTAAAATCTGCTTCGGAATCTTGTTTTACATCTATGTAAAAACGATCTCCAATATTTCCCATTATGTTAAAACGTTGTGTTTGTTCTATGGATAATTCCCAATCCTTGCTATCCCTTTGATTTGTTGTTACCAAATCTTTATTTGCAAAAACAAGATCCCCATTAATGGTGATATAACCATTAATTGCAATTTCCAAATCCGTATTGCCAATTTGGGTATTTACTAGTCTCAAATCTTTACCACCTGAATTTGCCAAGCTATGAGAATTTCTTATTTTTTTTATATAACTTTTCTTTAATTCATGGTGTGCTTTTTGTTCAAGGGCATGATCATAATACCAATTAAACGTCATGATGGAAGGCTTTTGTAAATCATTTTTTTCATAACGATGATATAAAAGTAAAGTGCCCTCAATTAAACCAGCCTCATCATCTTTCTTGATTTTTCTAAGTTTTTTGGTGGCATCTAAAAAATGCCCATTCCAAAAAGGATGGCTACTAACCAGACTTAATGTCTTTTCTTTAGGAGGAAAAGGGTCTATGATCTGTAGTGATATTGGATGATATTTTAAGACCTTATTAAAGGACGCAAAATTCCTGTCTTCTAGATTTTGAGATAATCCAAAAGTAGTTATTATCATAATAACAGCAAGAAATCGAAGGATCGATTTCAAATATATTTCCTTAGCCATAATTGACACAATGGTAACAATTAGGTTTTAGGCAGATCCTCCATTTGGTGAAAAGTTTTAGGTAAGCGCTCTTGTAGCAGTGTCTGCATTTTCATTAACGCTTTTCCTCGATGGGAAATTTGATTTTTTTCTTTCATACTCATCTCAGCATAAGTTTTATTCATTTCCGGTACATAAAATACAGGATCATACCCAAATCCGTCAATACCTTTCGTCACATTTGTAATTA